>JANMYG010000666.1:0-5140 GCA_031381865.1 Betaproteobacteria bacterium
GTGAACTCGAAGTCCAGGTCGGGGAATTCGTCTCGGTGGCCATCGTGGCCATGGAAAACGGCTACGGCGACACCATCGTCAGCCGCGACACCGCCAAGCGCCTCGCGTCCTGGATGTCGCTCGAGAAATCGCTCGAATCCGGTGAGTTCGTCACCGGCACCACCAGCGGCAAGGTCAAGGGCGGCCTGACCGTCCTGGTCAACGGCATCCGCGCCTTCCTGCCCGGTTCGCTGGTTGACACTCGCCCCACCAAGGACTTGTCTCCGTACGAGAACAAGACCATGGAATTCAAGGTCATCAAGCTCGACCGCAAGCGCAACAACGTCGTGTTGTCGCGCCGCGCTGTGGTCGAGGCCAGCATGGGCGAAGAACGCGCCAAGCTGATGCAGACCCTCAAGGAGGGCTCGGTGGTCCACGGCGTGGTCAAGAACATCACCGAATACGGTGCATTCGTGGACCTCGGCGGCATCGACGGCCTGCTGCACATCACCGACATGGCATGGCGCCGCGTCCGCCACCCGAGCGAGGTGGTTACGGCCGGGCAGGAAATCACCGCCAAGATCCTCAAGTTCGACACCGAGAAGAACCGTGTTTCGCTCGGCCTCAAGCAGATGGGCGATGACCCGTGGATGGGCGTCAACCGCCGTTACCCGCAGGGCACGCGCATGTTCGGCAAGATCACCAACATCGCCGACTACGGCGCGTTCGTGGAACTCGAACCCGGCATCGAGGGCCTGGTGCACGTATCCGAGATGGACTGGACCAACAAGAACGTCGCCCCTAGCAAGATCGTGACACTGGGTGACGAGGTCGAGGTCATGGTGCTCGAGATCGACGAAGACAAGCGCCGCATCAGCCTGGGCATGAAGCAATGCAAGGCCAATCCATGGCAGGAGTTCGCGCAGAACACCAAGCGTGGCGACCGGGTCAAGGGCCCGATCAAGTCGATCACCGACTTCGGCGGGTTCGTCGGCCTGGCTGCCGGCATCGACGGCCTGGTGCACCTGTCCGACCTGAGCTGGAACGAGCCCGGCGAAGCGGCGGTACGCAACTACAAGAAGGGCCAGGACGTCGAAGCGCTGGTGCTGGCCGTGGACGTCGACCGCGAGCGCATCTCGCTGGGCATCAAGCAACTCGACTCCGACCCGTTCACGACCTTCGTCTCGGTCAACGACAAGGGGCAGGTTGTCACCGGCAAGGTCAAGACGGTCGATCCCAAGGGCGCCGAAATCGACCTCGGCAACGACATCATCGGTTACCTGCGCGCCTCTGAAATCAGCCGCGACCGGGTCGAAGATGCCCGCAACGTGCTCAAGGAAGGTGATGAAGTCACCGCCGTGGTTGTCAACGTGGACCGCAAGACGCGCAACATCCAGTTGTCGATCAAGGCCAAGGACGCAGCCGACCAGCAGGAAGCAATGGCATCCCTGAGCCAGAACGCGCAGCGTGAAAACGCCGGCACGACCAGCCTCGGGGCCTTGTTGCGCGCCAAGCTGGACAACAACTGATCGGGCGTCTGCATGCAGGCCGGTGGCGTGCTGCGCCGGTCGGCATACTGAACAGTTTCTGTACGCTCCATGACCCGTTCCGACCTCGTTGAAGAGTTGGCCAATCGCTTTGGCCAACTCACCCACCGGGATGCCGAGTTCGCCGTCAAGGCCATCCTTGACGCGATGAACGACGCCCTGGTTTCGGGCCACCGCATCGAGATCCGCGGCTTCGGCAGTTTTTCGATCAACCGGCGCCCGCCGCGCATGGGGCGCAACCCGCGCAGCGGCGAGAGCGTGGCGATCCCGGAAAAACGGGTGCCGCATTTCAAACCTGGCAAGGCATTGCGCGAATCGGTGGACAAGCGCACCGCCGAAATAGAAACAGGGACCGGCGCAAGCGAAAGCATGCGCCGGTCCTGAACGTACGCGCGGCGCGTACGTGTTTTTGGTGGCCGGCGAAAGCGCCACGCCACCCGATCGGATGGCGTCCGGTCACCAGTGCCAGCGTTAGAATTCGCAAGCATGAAGAACCCCATATGGCTGCTCAAGTGGATACTTAAGGCAGCTATTTTTTTTACCCTTTTTGCGTTTGCACTGAACAACCAGCACGACGCCAGCGTCCATTTTTTCTTTGGCAACCAGTGGCGCAGCCCGATGGTGCTGATTGTGCTGGCGGCGTTTGCGGTGGGCCTTGCGGTGGGGGCGCTGGGCATGGCGCCATGGTGGTGGAAACACCACAATGCGGCCCAGCGCAACAAGCTGCCGCAGGCCGCGCAGGACCAGGAAAAATCGATCGCTCCCGGCGCCCAGCATGGTCTTTGACATCAGCTGGCTGCTACTGAGCCTGCCGGCGGCGTTTGTGCTGGGATGGCTGGCATCGCGGTTCGACCTGCGCCAGTTGCGGCTTGAAAACCGCCGTGCGCCCAAGGCCTATTTCCGCGGCCTCAACTTTCTTCTGAACGAGCAGCAGGACCAGGCCATCGATGCGTTCATCGAGGCGGTCCAGAACGACCCCGACACGTCGGAGCTGCATTTCGCACTCGGCAACCTGTTTCGCCGCCGCGGCGAATATGAACGCGCTGTTCGCGTGCACCAGCACCTTCTTTCCCGTGGCGACCTGGCCACCGCGGACCGCCAGCGCGCACAACATGCGCTGGCGCTGGACTACCTGCGGGCGGGCTTGCTCGACCGGGCCGAGGAGGCGCTGCTCAAGCTCGAGGGCACGCCGTTCGAATCCGACGCGCGGCTGGCGCTGCTGGCGAACTACGAGCGCTCGCGCGACTGGGTGCACGCCGCCGAGGTGGCCAAGCGGCTCGAAGATTCAGACCAGGGCAGCTTCGCCGGCCGGCTGGCGCATTACCTGTGCGAGCAGTCTGCGGCGCACCTCGCGGCCCACGCACCCGAGCGGGCGCAGGTGCTGCTCGAACAGGCCATCCACGACGCGCCCCTGGCGCCACGCCCGCGCATCGAGCTGGCCAAGCTGCTCGGCCAGCGCGGCAATCCGGCATCCGCGTTGGCGGTGCTGGAAAAGATCCTTGCCACCGCGCCGGCGGCGCTGCCGCTGGTCGCCAGCCAGCTGGCCCAACTGGCGATTGCCGCCGGACGCGCCGCACCGACGGCGGCGACGCTCAAGACCCACTACGAACACAGCCCGTCGATCGATGTGCTCGAAGCCATTGTGGCGCTCGAGATGCACCAGGGCGAGACCTCGGCACAGGCCAGGAACTGGTATCTGCGCCATCTGGAACGCGAACCATCGCTGGTTGCGGCAGCCAAGTGGATCGCTGGTGAAAAACTCGAACATGAACAGTTCCACCCGCTGGTTCAGCGCGCGCTCGACCATGCGGTGAAGCCGCTGACGCGGTACCGTTGCGCAGCCTGCGGGTTCGAGGCCAAGCAGCACTTCTGGCAATGTCCCGGTTGCCAGGCATGGGACAGCTACCCGGCCCGGCGGGTCGAGGAGCTTTAGTCCCGGTTCCGCGGGGATTTCCTCGGCGCGCGGCCAGGCCGCGTCAACGCCGAACCGGCCTGCGCCGTTAAGGTGCTGGCGGTGGCACCAGCGCATGCCGGTGCCACCATTGAAGTTCCAGCCCACAGGAGATTAGACATGTTGAAAAAGATTCTGGCCATCATGGCCATGTTGTATGTTGCCGCCGCATTTGCCGCCGTGGACGTCAACAAGGCGACCGCGGCCGACCTCGACGGCATCAAAGGCATCGGACCCGGCATTTCGACCAAGATCCTGGACGAGCGCAAGAAGGGCAACTTCAAGGACTGGAACGACTTCATCGAACGCGTCAAGGGTGTCGGTGAAGGCAACGCCGCGAAGTTCTCGGCTGAAGGCCTGACGGTAGGCGGCTCCGCGTTCAAGGCAGCCGCCGCACCAGCGGCCAAGGCCGCTGTCATCAAACCCGTTGCCGCGGCTTCTGCCGCAAAAGCCGCCGCCGCGGCGCCCGCCGCGAAGGAGGAAAAGAAGGATGCCAAGGCTGAAGCCAAGATGAAGGCCGACGAAGCCAAGGCCAAGAAGGCCGCGGACAAGAAGGCCAAGGCCGAAGAGAAAAAGAAGATGGCCGAAGAAGCCAAGGCGAAAAAGGAAGCCGACAAGAAAGCCAAGGACGGCAAGGCCGATGCTGCCAAGCCGGCCGCAGCCCCCGCCAGCGCGCCGAAGAAATAACCCGACGCACGACCGACAAGGGCCCGCAGACGCGGGCCCTTTTTCATTGCGGCGCGACGCTGTTGCGACCCATGGCGCGGCGCGATTCGATCGCCGGACCACGACCGCCGTGGTTGCGCTCGCGCCGCGCGCCAGCGCCACGCAAATTGCCCCAGTCCACGCCCGGTCGCCGCGACCCACCAGATCCTGCGGGTCGATTGTGTTGGATCAACGGCCCGGTCGGAGCGTGGACACAAATTTGACCCATCGCGCCAATCAAGAGCAAAATTTCCTTCCCACTTTGAGAGGACACTGCCATGCATTCAATCCGGGCTTTTGCGGCAACGGTGGTCGCTGCGACCATGTTGTCCGCGTGTTACGTGGTTCCTGTCGCCAGCCCCAGCGGCACGGTGACCTACCAGCATTACCCGCTGCCGCCCGTGGGTTCGCCGATGCCCGTCCCGCCCCCTGGGCCGACGCAAGCGGTACTCGCGGCCAGGCTCTATCCGGCCAACGACCTGGCGGCCCAGACCGGCGTCGTTTCAGGGTCGGTCACGAACATGATGAACGGCAAGGGACGGTTCCTGGTCAACTACCAGGGCGAGGTGTTGAGCGGCGAGGCCACGCGGGTGTCCAGCGAGGAACGACGCGGCGTGGCCAGTGCGTTCAGCCCGGGCGGCGCCTACATGTCGTGCGAATACCAGATGAATACGCCAGTGCAGGGCGCCGGCACTTGCTCGTTCTCGAACGGCGCCAAGTACCAGTTGCACCTCGGCGGCAATTGAGCCCCGGCTGGCCCGGCGCGCAGCAGGCCGTCGGCCAGCGGCGCCGTCAGATCAGAACGGTCCGAATCCACCACCGCCCGGCGTGTGGATCTCGAACACGTCGCCCGGCGCCATCAGCGTCTGCCCGATGTGGCCGAGTTGCTCGATCGCGCCGTTGGCGCGAACCACCCGGTTGATCCCCGGCGCGCCCGCTTGGCCGCCCGCCATGCCGA
>JANMYG010000736.1:0-2714 GCA_031381865.1 Betaproteobacteria bacterium
CAACCAACCATGGGCGCCGCGGAAATTGGCGGCGAGCCGGTGATGTCGGCCGGCCGCAAACAAAACACGCGCATTCAGATGGTGTTTCAGGACCCGTTTGCGTCGCTGAATCCGCGCATGCGTGTCGGCGACACGATTGCCGAGGGCCCGCTGGTGCATCGGCTGGTCACCAGGGACCAGGCCCAGGGTGATGTCGCGCGCTGGCTGGTCGCCGTCGGTCTGGACGCGGCAGCGGCGGAGCGCTTCCCGCACCAGTTCTCGGGTGGCCAGCGCCAGCGCGTGGCGATTGCGCGCGCGCTGGCGATGCGGCCCGACGCACTGGTCTGCGACGAACCGGTGGCGTCGCTGGACGTATCGATACAGGCGCAGATCCTGGTGGAAATGAAATCCCTGGTCCGGGACGCCGGCGTGAGCCTGGTCTGGATCAGCCACGACCTCGCCACGGTGTCGGTACTCGCCTCGCGCCTGTTGGTGATGTACGCCGGGCGCCTGATCGAGGAGGGACCGACCGCCGAGGTGCTGCGGCGACCGCGCCACCCCTACACCCAGGGGTTGATTGACAGCCTGCCGTCGCGGGCCGCACCGGGGCGCGACCTGGCCCAGATTCCGGGCGCGACACCGGCGCTGACCGGATTGCCGTCCGGCTGCGCGTTCCGCTCGCGCTGCGCACACGCCACCGGCGCCTGCGCAAGCGCTCCGGCCCAGACGGTCGAAGCGCCAAGGACCTGGCGCTGCCACCATCCGCTGCATCTCGGCGCCGTGGCGACAAGCGCGGGGGCTGCATGAGCGCGCGGGCCGCTTCCAGGGTGCGGGCGGCGCGGCGCGACACCCGGGCGGGTGTGCACACATGGGCAGCGCGCCCCGGCGCCCGGGCGGGTGTGCACACATGGGCAGCGCGCCCCGGCGCCCGGGTAGGTGTGCGCACATGGGCAGCGCGCCCCGGCACCCGGGTGGGTGTGCACACATGGGCAGCGCGCCCCGGCGCCCGGGTAGGTGTGCACAACTGGCATGTTGCCCCATGAACAGTTTCATTGACCTGTCCGACATCACGCGGCGCTTCACGTCGGTGCCGCCGTTCACCGAACGGCTGGCCAAGCGCCTGACCGGGTCGCAGGCAGCGGCGACGGTCGTTCATGCGGTCGAAGGGGTTTCGCTGGCCATCAATCAGGGCGAGACACTCGGGCTGGTGGGCGAGTCGGGTTGCGGCAAGTCGACGCTGGGGCGCGTCGCGGCCGGCATCCTGCAGGCCACCATGGGTGTGGCCAGCATCGCCGGCGAACCGGTGATGGACCGCGGCCGCAAGCGCACGACGCGCGTGCAGATGGTGTTCCAGGACCCGTTCGCGTCGCTCAACCCGCGCATGCGGGTCGGCGAAACCATTGCCGAGGGCCCGCTGGCGCACGGGCTCATCACCAGGGCGCAGGCACGCGCCGACGTGGCGCGCTGGCTGCTGGCGGTCGGGCTCGACGCCGCCGCGGCGGAGCGTTTCCCGCACCAGTTTTCGGGCGGCCAGCGCCAGCGTGTCGCGATCGCCCGCGCGCTCGCGATGCGGCCCGACGCGCTGGTCTGTGACGAACCGGTGGCATCGCTCGACGTGTCGATACAGGCGCAGATCATCAACCTGTTCCTGAACCTGCGGCGCGAGTTCAGGCTCACCATGTTGTTCATCAGCCACGACCTCAGCGTGGTGCGCCATGTGAGCGACCGGGTGGCCATCATGTACCTGGGGCGCATCGTCGAAACCGGACCGACCGAGCAGATCTTCGCCGCCCCGCGCCACCCCTACACCCGCGCCCTGCTTGACAGCGCGCCGCGCCTGGCCGCCGACGGCGCGCCGGTGCAGGACATCCAGCCGATCCGCGGCGAACTGCCGTCGCCGCTGCATCCGCCACCCGGCTGCGCCTTTCACCAGCGCTGCGTTTTCGCGCAGGAACGCTGCCAGCGCGAACCGCCGGTGCTGCGTGGTTCCGGCCCGCTGCGCGAAGCAGCATGCCACTTCCCCCTGGAGGCCCCACCCCATGGCTGACGACAACCTGAACCCTGGCGAACCCTGGGCCTGGCCCGAATCCGAATGGCGCCGCCGCGTCAACCAGGTGCGCGCCGGACGCAGCCTGCGTCCGCCCAGTTGGCCGGGCGGCAACCGCTGCGCGGTCGCGTTGTCCTTCGACAGCGACCACGACACCAACGAGTTGCGCGACGGCGGCCGCTCGATCGGACGCATGTCGTGGGGCCAGTACGGCAACCGGGTCGGCGTGCCGCGGATCCTGGAACTGCTCAAGCGCACGCAAATCCCCGCCACCTTCTTCGTGCCGGCCGTGAGCGCCCTGCTGTACCCGGACGAGCAGCGGCGTGTGGTCGCCGCGGGGCATGAGATCGGGTTGCACGGCTGGATCCACGAACTCAACTCGATCCTGCCCGAGAAGGACGAGCGCGAACTGCACCTGCGTTCGGCCGAGACGCTGACCGCGATCACCGGCGTGCGCCCGGTCGGCATGCGCACGCCGTCCTGGGATTTTTCCCCGGCAACCCTGCGCATCCAGCGCGAGATGGGCCTGTTGTACGACTCCTCGCTAATGGCCGACGACGACCCCTATGAACTGGACCAGGACGGCGAACCCACCGGCATCGTCGAACTGCCGGTCGAGTGGATCCGGGACGACGCGGTCTACTTCAACATGAACCGCTTCCAGGCCCTGCGGCCGTACACGCCGCCG
>JANMYG010000785.1:0-1612 GCA_031381865.1 Betaproteobacteria bacterium
CCGTGCAGGGCCTGCAGCGCGGCGAAGTTGGTGGCCGACAGGCCCGAGGCGCAGTAGCGGTTGAGCGTGACGGCCGACACGGTGTCGCTCCAGCCGGCCAGCGGCAACGCCAGCGTGCCGACGCTGCTGCCCTGGTCGCCGGTCTGGGTGACACAACCGAAGATCGCGTCGTTGACCTGGCGCGTGTCGAGCGCCGTGCGGGCGGCCAGCGCGCGCAGCGCCTGGGCCAGCAGTTCGGCCGGATGGATGCCCCTGAGGCTGCCGCGGTCGTTGCCCTTGCCGCGCGGTGTGCGCACGGCGTCGGCGATGCAGGCATGGCTCATCGTGCCGGCTCCCGGTGCAGGGTGGCGTGTTCCTGCAGCAGCCGCGCGAACGAGTCATTCGCGGTTGCATAACGCTGCAGTGGCTGGTCGTGCAGCGCATGCACCGCCTGGCTGAAGCCGTGCGCCGGCAACGGCACCGCGGCGGTCTCGCCGACGTCCGCGCGCCGCAGCAACCCCGCGCCGCTGACCAGCACTTCGCCCGAGACGTCGCAGTCCTGGCTGGCCAGCCAGCCCACCAGCGGCGCCACGCGGGCCGGATCGAAGGCACGCGCCATGTCGGCGTCCATGTAGGGCGCCGTCATCTGCGAATAAGCGTACGGGGCGATGGCGTTGACCAGCACGCCGTACCTCCTTCCTTCGATGGCCAATGCGCGCACCAGGCCGATCACGGCCGCCTTGGCGCTGGCATAGGCGGCCTGGCCATGGTTGGCGTACAGCCCGGCGCTGGAGGTGGTCAGCACCACGCGCCCATACGCCTGCTTCAGCAGGTGTGGCCACGCGGCATGGGCCAGGTGCAGGTTGCCGAAGAAGCCCACGTTGAACACGGCGCGAAAGTCCTCCATGCGTTGCTTGCCGAAGCTGCCGACCCGGTCGATGCCGGCGTTGGCGACCACGATGTCGAGGCGACCAAAAGCTGTCAGCGCATGCGCCACCATGTCCTGGCCGCTGCGCGGGTTGCTGACCTCGCTCCAGTCGGGCTGCGCCGTGCCGCCGAAGGCGCGGATCGCGTCGACGGTCTGCCGGGCCGAGGTCTGTTCGTCTTTCTGTGCGGGATGGCGGTGGTTGTTCACCAGCACCGATGCGCCGCAAGCCGCCAGGTGCAGCGCGTAGGCGCGCCCCAGCCCCTTGCCGGCGCCGGTCACGATCGCGACCCGGCCACGCAGGGGCAGGGTGTCGGCATGGTCGCCCGATGCGAGGCTCTGGCGGCCGCGCGGGAATCCGTTCGTGCCTTGGGAAGTTGCGGCGGCGTTCATTGTCCGCGGCCCCACGGGAAGAACCGGGGCACCCGCTGCATGTAGGCGGCATAGGCCGGTTTGGTTTTCGCCAGGTAACGCTCCTGCATCGGCGTGGCCGAACCGGCGCTCATGAACCAGGTGACGTAGAGTGGGCACACCAGCGCGACCCAGCCCCAGGGGTGGACCAGCCCAAGCACACCGAAACTCCACCAGACCAGGGCCTCGCCAAAATAATTGGGGTGGCGGGTCAAGGCCCACAGGCCGGTATCGAGCACCATGCCGCGGTCGTTGCGCTGCTTCTTGAAACGCTCGAGCTGCAGGTCGCCGAGCGCC
>JANMYG010000788.1:0-6510 GCA_031381865.1 Betaproteobacteria bacterium
CGCGTTGACTCGTCGTACCATTGGCTGTCCAGATCACAGTGGAGAGTTGCTTGACCCACCCAGAACCTTCGCAACGCGGCCGCGGCGCCAGCGGCGAAAAGGAGTTGGTTCCGGCACGTGGCGGCGAAACCGCGCATGACCTGGCCAGGGTTTTCGACGCCACGATTCTTGCGTTGGCGCGCGCCGCCGAACCGGGCGAGACCGGCAACCACATCCTGCGCGTCCAGCACTTCGTGCGCGCGCTGGCGCAGAAACTCAAGACGTCACCAGGTTATGGACGGCCGATGTCCGACCGTTCGATCGCCCTGTTCTTCCGGGCTGCGCCGCTGCACGACATCGGCAACGCCGGCGTGCCGGACCGCATCCTGCTCAAACCCGGGCCACTGACCGACGAGGAACTCGATGTCGTCAAGACCCATCCGGTGCTCGGACGCAACGCCATCGACCAGATCAAGAAAAGCGCCGGCCTGTCGACCGAGTTTCTGGAGGCGGCGCGCGATATCGCCTACAGCCACCACGAGCGTTGGGATGGCGGGGGTTATCCCCAGGGGCTGGCCGGCGAGGGCATTGCGCTGCCGGGCCGCCTCACGGCCATTGCCGACGCGTACGATGCCTTGACCAGCGACCGGGTCTACCGCGCAGGCGTCCCGCACGACAAGGCGGTACAACTCATATTCCAGGAGCGCGCGGCCCACTTCGACCCCGACATGGTCGACGCTTTCATAGAAATCCAGGACGAGTTCCAGGCCATCGCCAAGCGTTTTGCCGACACCGAGGTCGACTTCCAGAAGAAGATCGATTACATGGCCAAGGCGATCGCGGAGAGCCCCTGACGCCGCGCGCCGGCACTGTTGGCCCGCGCGACGCGGCTGCGCCTCGGGCAAGAGACCGGTGTCCTGTCACCCTCTCAAGTCGCTCCCAATAAGTGATTGATTTGAAATGGAAATCTTTAAGCGACTTTCGGCCAATTTGCGGCAGCGCGCCGATTACTTCGCTCTCACCGGCTCAGGTGCCTCTGCGCTTGCACCAGCGCCCGCCGTGCCCGCGCCGCAAGCCATTACGCGGGCCCGCCTCGCACGGCGGGTCGCATACTGGCTCTTGAGAAGTTTGGTCGATCTGCTAAATTCGAGCCAACAAGAAGCCGACCAGTTTTCGTGCCGCCGTGCCTCGGCGCGGAGGCGTTTTATTAGGAGACCGCCATGAACCCGCTATTTCGTACCCCCTGCCTGCTGTTTCTGGGTGCGCTGCTCACGGCAACGTCCGCGCTGGCGCAGAAATCCGACGCCGACGCGGTGTCATTCGGCAAGAGGACGCCGACCCTGGATGAATTGAACAAGGCCTTCGCGCCGAGTGAGCTGCAGGCCATGAACATCCGCGTCACCGGTCCGATCAAGAAGACGATCGACATGGAGCTGGTGTTCCCGTTCGGCTCCGCGGAGATTTCACCCCAGGTGAAGGCGCAACTCGGCACCTTGGGCGAGTACCTGCAAAAGCAGGGATCCAAACTCGGCCCGGGCGGATTTCGCATCGAGGGCCACACCGACGCAGTGGGTGCGGCTTCGTTCAACCAGTTGCTTTCCGACCGTCGCGCCCAGGCGGTACGGGATTTTCTGGTTTCCGAATACAAGATCGACCGAAAGGTCCTGGCCGCAGCGGGTGTGGGCGCCGCGAATCTGAAAGATGGCCGCAATCCGGCCAGCGAAGTCAATCGCCGGGTCGAGTTCAGTGTGACCATCAAGGAGTGACCGCGGGTCGCGGCCACTTCCTCAACCGCTGGTGGCCTGAACGTGCAGCGACGGACTTTCCTTGTCGCTGCGTCGGCGGCAGTCATCGCGCAGGCCTTTGCGCAGAGCGCGGCTGAGCCGGCCCGTGCGCTGCTGATCGGCAACAGCACCTACCGCCCGAATTCCCAGAAGATCCTCACGGCACGCAAGAACCTGCAGGACATCGAGGACGCGTTGCGCGAGCTCGGGTACAACGTCGAATCGGTGGCCGACGCCGGCAAGGCCCAGATGCTGGCCGCGCTCGACGCGCTGCTGGCGTCGGTCGCCCCGGACCAGCCCGCGTTCATCTACTTTTGCGGCCACGGCATCAACAGCCTGAGCCGCGGCGAATACCGCAACTACTGGGTGGCCGCCAACCTCGAGCTCGCGCCGCCGGCCGAAGCGGCCAAGGATCCGGTGGCGCTGGTCAAGCATTACGACAGCATCGCGCAGCAAAGCGCCTCACTCGAAGACGATATCTTCTCCCGTGTGCGCAAGCGGCCAAAGGGGATGACCTTCGTCATCATCGACGCTTGTCGGGACGCGGCGAGCAACATCCTGGACCTGAACAGCAACATCACCCAGTCGCTTCCGCCGCCGGATTGCCTGGTCAGCTACGCCACGCGTCCCGGGCGTTACGCCTACACCCCGCGCGACGAAAACCGCAATTCCTATTTCGCGGAATCGCTGGTGCGCCAGTTGCGCGCGGTGCGCGACGAGGGCGACATGAAGCAGTTGCTCGAGCGCGTGCGGCTGGAAGTTCGCAACCGGGTCAACGGCATTGCGCAGGCCGAAGGAGTGCTCAAGACGATGCTCGGCCAGCTCGGCCTGAAGGACGGCTACCTGCAGGAGCCCGAGTTTGCCTCGGGCATTACCGGGCGCGCCGCGTTGCGCTCGGCCGCGCAAGCCGTGACCAAAGTCGCGGCAACCACGCCCGCCGTCGCGCAAGAACCGGCATCGGGGTCGCCGGGCGCCAAGGATGCCGAGGAGTGGACGCGTATCGAGGCTTTGGCGGACCAGGCCGAGGCCGAAAAGGCCGCCCAGGCGTTCCTGGAGCACTTTGCGGAAAGCCCGCTCAGAGCGCGGGCCGAGGCACTCCTGCAGTCCATTGGCAGGCAACGCGAAACCCAGGCGGCAGCCCAGTGGGCGCGGATCCAGACGATCGTCGACATCGAAGAGGGATTCAAGGCGGTCACCGATTTTCTGGCCCGTTTCCCTGCCAGCCCGCTGGCCTCCAACGCCACCATCCGGCTCGAAGACATCGCCAAGGTACGCGACGCGGCGCGTCGCTCCCGCGTGTTGCGGGTTCCGCTCAACTTGCCGGAAACCACCCCGCTGGGCAGTGACTACCGGGCCGCACTGCAGGGCGACAAGTTCGCCGCGCATCGGGTGGCCGCAGCCATTCGCAAGACGCCGGCCCTGGGCGACGCGCAGGCAGCGCAACGCTGGCTGCAGTTTTCGGCCGAGCTGGGCAACGGCATTGCGGCCTATGAAGTGGCCCAGATCTTCAATGGCAGAAACCTGGTTCAGGAAGCCAGTTATTACCTGGCACTTGCCAAGTCCAGCGGTTACCGCCCGCCGCGAGATTTCGACACGCAGAAGTGACGACGCACCATAGAATGGGCTGATAAAAACTACAAATCGGGCTCATTGATGATTAGCCTCACGACCCGCAAGCGGATTTTGTGCTTGCGCCTCGCAGCCTTCGGCCATTGCCGGACGGCCTTGATTCCACTGGTCCTGAGCGCCGCGGCGCTGGCCCAGGCGCCGACCCCCACCGCCACCCCGCCCACCGTGTTCGACAACCTGCGGGCGCCGGTGTTCATCGTGCCGCGCAGCGCCGACCTGGAGTTGGAAGACAACACGACGCGCCGCAAGCTCGTGGCCCCGGCAACCGGCCCGGGCCCGAAGTTCATCGTGACAGGCTTCAGGGTGACCGGCCTGTCGGTACCGGTCAAAGCCGACCTGGGAGTGCTGCTGGCCAAATACGTCGGCCCGGAACGCAGCTTCGACGATCTGGAGGCGGCCGCAGAGACCCTGCAAACCGCGATCCGGCAGGAGGGCCTGTTTCTGGCCCAAGTCGACATACCGCCGCAAAAGCTCGAAGGCGGGACGGTGGAACTGCGCGTGCTGGAGGGTCGGCTAGAGAAGTGGGAACTGGCCCCGTTGCCGGACGGCCTGACGGTGGGGCGCGAGCAGATCGAGGCGATCCTGAACCGCCTGAAGCCGGGTGACCTGCTGAACGTGGACGCCATCGAGCGGGTATTGTTCCTGCTGTCCGACCTGCGCGGAATTGTCGTCAAATCGGTCATCGAGCCGGGCAGCGCGCCCGGCACCGCCAGGCTGGTGGTGACTACCGAGCCAGGGCGCCGTTTCGAGAAGTCCGCCGACTTCGACAACTTCGGCTCGATCTACACCGGCGAATACCGTTTCAGCGGCTCGTTCGCCGTCAACTCGCCGTTCGGGTCGGGCGACTTCTTCAAGCTCAGCGGCAACCTGTCGACCAACGGCGGACTGTTCTTCGCGCGCGGCGCATACCAGACGCCGGTGGGCGGCTCGGGCCTCAAGCTCGGCGCGGCCGTGTCGGCGCTGTCGTACAAGCTCGGTACGGTCAGTTTCGCCACGGCGCAGGCCAGCGGCAATGCCGCGGTCTACAGCGTGTATGCGCTGTATCCGCTGGTGCGCAACCGCAATTTCAACACCTTCGCCCAGGCGAACTACGACCGGCGCAACTTCAAAGACAAGTTCTTTCCGCTGGTCAAGAACAAACACTCCGACGTGCTGAGCCTTGGGCTGGTGGGCGATTCACGCGACCAGGCGCTGGGCGGGGGCATCAACAACTTCTCTCTCGGCCTGACCTTCGGCCACTTGGCGCTGAGTGCGGAGCAGCTCGCCGCCGACCGGGGTGGCGCCGGCCGCAAGGTCAACGGCGCCTTTGGCAAGCTCAGCTACGGCGCCGGCCGCCAGAACCTGCTGTGGGGCAATCCCGACAACATCCAGGACCGCCTGGTGCTGTACGCCTCGTGGCAGGGCCAGCGGGCATCCAGGAACCTGGACAACTCCGAGAAGTTCAGCCTGGGCGGTGCGTCCGGTGTGCGTGGTTACGCCAGCGGCGAAGGCAGCGGTGACAGCGGCGACCTGCTGAGCTGGGAACTGCGCAAGAGCGTGTTCGGTGAAAAGCTGCAAGGCGACCTGGTGATTTCCTTGTTCGGCGACTACGGCCGGGTGACGGTCAACCGCAACCCGCTGGTGGCGGATCTTGTGCGCACCATCAGCCTGGCCAGCCACGGCGTGGGGCTGACCTGGGCCGTGCCGGACAACTTCCTGTTCAAGCTTTCCCTGGCGCGGCGCGGCTCCTACGTTCCAGTGGCGGACCCGGACCCGCGGCGCATGCGGCTGTATGTCAGCCTGAGCAAGACCCTGTGAGCCCACCGCGGCGACCGGCACGAATATGAACCGAAACCTGTTTCGCCTTGTCTTCAGCCGGCAGCGCGGCATGCTGGTGGCCGTGGCCGAGACCGCTGCGGGCAGGGGCAAGGCGGCGTCCGGCGCCGTCGGCGCCTTGGCAGTCGTGGTACTGCTCGGCGCCGGTCTGGCCACCTGGGGCGACGCCGACGCGCAGCTGCTGCCCAGTGGCGGCATAGTGCAGGCCGGCCAGGCCAGCATCGGCACACCCACGGCGAACAGCCTGGTGGTGCAGCAGCAGAGCAGCCGCGCCGTGATCGACTGGCAGGATTTTTCCATCGGCAGCGGCAACCGGGTGCAGTTTGTGCAGCCCGGCAGTGGCAGCGTGGTGCTCAACCGCGTGACCGGCAGCCAGCAATCGAGCATTCTTGGGCAACTGGTCGCCAACGGCGGCGTGTTTCTGACCAACCCCAACGGCATCCTGTTCGGCGGCAACGCACAGGTCGATGTGGGGCACCTCGTCGCCACCACGCTGGGCATCACCAACAACAACTTCATGGCCGGCGAGATCGCCTTGGCGGGCGCCTCCGTTGCATCGGTGGTCAACCGGGGCAGCATCGTCGGATCGAGTGTGGCGCTGGTGGCGGCCGAGGTGCTCAACAGCGGCAGTGTCACCACGCCGGCAGGCACCACGGCGCTTGTGGCCGGGCAGTCGGTGGACCTGGACTTCAATGGCGACAGGTTGCTGGCCGTGCGCGTGAACATTGGCAGCGAAGGCGGCCGGATCGAGCACAGCGGCGCCATCAGTGCCGACGCTTCGGGGCGTGTGATCATGACCGCGGCCGCCAGGGATGCGCTGCTCAACACCGCCATCAACGTGACAGGGCGCATCAGCGCACGGGGCGCCGCCGTCAGGGGCGGCGAGGTGTTCCTGGACAGCGGGGCGGGCGGCGCCACCCGGCTCGTCGGCGCGCAGATAACAGCCACTTCCGAACAGGGGCGCGGCGGCACGGCCACCGTGCTGGGAGCGCGGGTCGACATCGCGGGCGACAGTCTTGTCGACGCGTCCGGCAGTGCCGGCGGCGGTGTTGTTCTTGTAGGCGGCAACTACCAGGGCCGGGGGCCGGAAAGAAACGCAATGCTTGCCAACCTCGGGCCGCAGTCCAGGCTGGTGGCCGACGCAACGCAAGGCGGCAACGGCGGCACGGTGATCGTCTGGTCCGACAAAGCCACGCTGATCGAGGGCCGGATCAGCGCCCGCGGCGGCGCCTTGTCGGGTGACGGCGGTTTCGTCGAGACCTCGGGCAAGGAGCTTCTGGGCGTGGTGGCCGGCGCGTCGGTG
>JANMYG010000812.1:0-2071 GCA_031381865.1 Betaproteobacteria bacterium
CCCCCACCTGCACGTCCACGATCTGCAGGACTTCGGGTCCGCCGTTCTTTTCAATCCGTATTGCCTTGCTCATGAATGCTCCTATTGGGTCAAAGAATCAATCAGCCGCGCCAGTCCGGCGCACGTTTGTCGATGAAGGCCTGCACACCTTCGAGCGCCGCATGCTCCATCATGTTGCAAGCCATGGTCTGCGCCGCATCCGCGTAGGCCGCCGCGATGCCTTCTTCAAGCTGGCGGTAGAAAAGCTGCTTGCCCATGGCCACGGCAATGCGCGGCTTGGCGAGGATACTCCGCACCAGCTGCTCCACGGCCGCATCCAGCGCCGCGGGTTCCGCGACACGGTTCACCAGGCCCTGCCGCTTTGCCTGCTCTGCGCTGAAGAAGTCGCCCGTCACCAGCATCTCGAAGGCTGCCTTGCGCCCCAGGTTGCGCGAGAGGGCGACGCTCGGCGTCGAGCAGAACAGGCCCAGGTTGACGCCACTGACGGCGAAACGCGCCGTGTCGGCGGCCACCGCGAGGTCACACATGGCTACCAGCTGGCAGCCGGCCGCGGTGGCGATGCCCTGCACCCGCGCGATCACCGGCACCGGCAACCGCTGCAGCGCGAGCATCACATCGCTGCACTTGGCAAACAACATCTGGTAGTAGTCCAGCGCGGGGGCGGCGCGCATTTGCTTGAGGTCGTGCCCGGCGCAAAAGGCCTTGCCATTGGCTGCCAGCACCACCACGCGCACGGCGTCGTCGGCGGCGATGGCATCGAACTCGCGTTGCAGCGCAGCCAGCAATTCCTCCGACAGGGAGTTGAACGCTTCGGGCCGGTTCAGCGTCAGGGTCTGGACGCCGCGCGCGTCGCGTTGACTCAGCAAACAGGGGGGTGATGGTTGGCTCATGAGACTTCTCCGCTGGCTCAGGCGCCCAGCGCCTGGTCGATATCCCACAGTATGTCGTCGATATGCTCGATGCCCACCGACAGACGCACCATGTCGGGCAACACACCGGCATCGAGCTGCTGCTGCGCATCGAG
The DNA here is from genome assembly GCA_031381865.1 of Betaproteobacteria bacterium. GTDB lineage: Bacteria > Pseudomonadota > Gammaproteobacteria > Burkholderiales > Burkholderiaceae_C > CAISIP01. The sequence goes on from JANMYG010000812.1 coordinate 1,025, forward strand.
CTGGCGGTGCGTGGTGGAGGCCGGGTGGATGATCAGCGTGCGGGTGTCGCCGATGTTGGCCAGGTGGCTCATGAACTGCGCGGATTCGATGAAACGCACGCCAGCGTCGAGCCCGCCCTTGACGCCGAAGGCCAGCAACCCGGAAGCGCCGGGCGCACCGTCCACCATGCGCATCTGCTTCTTCACCAGCGCATGTTGCGGGTGGTCGGGCAGGCCGGGGTAGTTGACCCAGCTGACCCGGGCGTCGTCTTTGAGGAACTGCGCCACCTTGCGCGCATTGCTGCAGTGGCGCTCCATGCGCACATGCAGGCTCTCGGTGCCCTGCAGGATCTGCCAGGCCGAGAACGGCGACAACGTGGCGCCGTAGACGCGCAGCACCTCCATACGCGCGCGCATGGTGAAGCCGAAGTCGCCGAAGGTCTCGTAGAACTTCACGCCGTGGTAACCCGGCGAGGGTTCGGTCATGCCGGGGAACTTGCCGTTGTCCCACGGGAACCTGCCGCTCTCGACCAGCACCCCGGCCAGCGTGGTGCCGTGCCCGCCCAGGTACTTGGTGGCCGAATGCACCACGATGTCGGCGCCATGGCGCAGCGGGTTGCACAGGAACGGCGAGGGCACGGTGTTGTCCACGATCAGCGGCACGCCGTGTGCATGCGCCACCTCGGCCACGGCGGCGATGTCGAGCACCGTCAGGCTCGGGTTGCCCAGGCTCTCGGCGAACACGGCCCGGGTGTTCGGGCGCATCGCAGCGGCAAAGGCCTGCGGGTCGTTGGCATCGACAAACGTGGTCTCGATGCCGAAGCGTTTCAGGCTCACCGCGAGCATCGTCACGCTGCCGCCGTACAGGGCGCCGGCGGCCACCACATGATCCCCCTGCTGCAGGATGGTCATCAGCGCCATCGCCTCCGACGCCATGCCACTGGCCGACGCCAGACCGGCGCGCCCGCCCTCCAGTGCCGCGACGCGTTCTTCGAGCGCCGCCACGGTGGGGTTGGACAGGCGCGAGTAGATGTTGCCGAAGGTCTGCAGGTTGAACAGGCTGGCCGC
>JANMYG010000758.1:0-8546 GCA_031381865.1 Betaproteobacteria bacterium
AAGGTCTTTTCCAGATCTACGTAGGCTTCATTGTCCGAGAAGCGCACCGTGGCGCAGGATTTGACCTTGGCGACATTCAGCGCGTAGTCGCCCAGCGGCGGCATCGTGACAGTCCCGGGCTGCGCGGAGATGAAACCCCACGGGCCCGCGGTTAGCAGGGCGACGGCGTTGGTCATGGCCTTCATGCCGATCTTGGCGTCGTTGGCCACGCCTGCCGAAGGGATCGCTTCCGGCGCCGTGGTCGGCCCCAGGATGAACAGCACGCTCGGATCGGCCGCATAACGCGTGATGGCGGCCATCGCCTGCGCGCGGGCGGTCGCGCTGTCCGCCACCTCGTAGACGATCTTGTCGCCACCGCCCAGAAAATTCCTGGCATTGAGTTCGTCGGCGGCGAACTTCATGCCTTCCGATGCAGGCACCCCCACGAAGGCAGCCCCACCGGTGAGCGCTTGCAGGATGACGATCTTGCGGTCCGCAGCTTGCAGCGCCTGCGAAGCCAGCGCGAGTCCGGCCAGGACGGCCAGCCGCTTCAATGTCTCTTTTCCTGAAATCATTTCTTTGTCTCCTGGGTTGCGGGGGTTTGCACTTGGAAATTATATTTTTGCACTACTATCCATATATTTCCGTGCCGCGTCAAGCGCGTTTACGCGTACTCGACATGCACCACCGGTCGCGGTGCCGACGATATGTATTCAGCCAGGACGTCGCCCTGCACCGTGACGTGTCCGCGCATCAGCGCATAGGCATCGTCCGAGTTGCCGGCAAGGATCAGCGCCAGCAGCGCCTTGTGGTCTTCGTTGTTGGACTCGGGCCGGCCCTTGGAGCGCAGTTGGTACATGCGGTAGGGGTTGAGCCGCACCGCCAGGTTGCGCGTGGTTTCGAACAATACATCGTTGTGCGTGGCGCGCCAGACCGCCACATGAAACCGGATGCCCTGGCGCCCGTACTCGTCCTCGTCGCCGGCGCGCAGTGCAGCGTCGGACGCGCTCTGGATATGGGTCAGCGTCTCCTTTTCCTGCTCTGTGATGCGCCGGGCCGCGAACCGCGCGCAGACCGCCTCCAGTTCGGACAGGGTCTCGAACATCTGGATCAAGCGGCGGATATCGAGCGGCGCCACCACCGCGCGCTGACGTGACGGCTTCTCGACCAGGCCGGTCTCGATCAGCTGCAGCAGAGCTTCGCGCACCGGGGTGCGGGACACCGAGAAACGCTTGGCGATCGCCTCCTCGTCCAGCGGCGTCGCCGGCGCCAGCCGACCGGCGAATATGTCCTTCTCCAGGGCGCTTCGCACGATCTCGCATTGGGTGAGTTTTTTTGCGTCCTGTGCCTTCGGCCGGCCGCGGCCGCGCACCTGCGGGGCGGCGCCACCCCCGGTTCGCATCGCGGAACTAGCTGATCCTGTGGGCATGGGCGCCTATCCAATATATTGAAAGCAGTTTCATTTTATACAATCCTGCACTAAGATGTCCGAATAATCTGTCCCGTCGATATTGTGACGGCAAAGACACGCCACTGATCGCAACCCCGCCACATGTTGACCTTCCCGCACTTCGAGCCGCATTTCCCGCGTGTGCAGTGGACGCTGCCGTTCGTCCTCGAGCATCAGGCCGCGGCCCGCGCCGGTCGGCCCTTCCTGTCCTGGACCGACACGGGGGCACCCCACTCTTTTGCTGAAGTCAATACCATCGTCAATCGGCTGGCGCACGGGATGTCCGCCTTTGGCATCGGGCGGCGCGAACATGTGGCCATTCTGTTGCCGAACTGCCTGGAGTTCGTATTCGCCTGGTTCGCGCTGAACAAGCTCGGCGCGGTCGAGGTCGCCATCAGCGACGCGTACATGGGCACGTTCCTGCAGCACCCGCTGCAACTCGCGCAGGCCAGGACCATCATCACCACGGCCGGCCTGGCGAAGCGCCTGCTCGACATCGAGGATGCGATTCCGGTCCGACAGGTGGTGCTGGTCGATGAGCCGGGGCTGGCGGAACAGGTCGCCGACCCGGTGTTCAAGGCCATCACGGTGCACCACCTGCGTGACCTGTGCAGCCAGGACACCAGCAACCCGACTGTGACCGTAACGCCGCAGGACTGCGCCGCCGTGCTGCTGACCTCGGGGACGACGGGGCCGTCCAAGGGGGTGGTGATGCCCCATTCCCAGTTCTACTTCTTCGCCGAAGAGGACGTGCAGCTCACGCGCCTGGCGCAGGACGACGTGTACATGACCGGTTTTCCGCTGTTCCACGGCAACGCGCAGTTCCTGACCGTCTATCCGTGCCTGATCGCAGGTGCGCACTGCGTGTTGTATCCACGCTTCAGCGCCTCGGACTGGGCCGGCCGGGCCCGGCGAAGCGGAGCCACCGTGACCAACCTGCTCGGCGCCACACTGGCCTTCATCTGCGCCCAGCCGCCGTCCCCGGACGACCGCGCGCACAAGGTTCGGCGCATCTACGCCGCCCCGCTCTCGACCGATCTGGCCGGCCCGTTCACGGAGCGTTTTGGTGTATCCGAGTACGTGGACGGGTTCGGGCAGACCGAAATCTCCAACGTGTTCATGACCCCACCCGGCGCCAAACGGCCGCCGGGCGCCAGCGGCGTGCTGGTGGACCAGTGGTTCGAGATCAACCTGGTCGACCCGGAAACCGGCCTCGAAGTGGCGCCGGGGCAGGCCGGCGAACTGCTGGTGCGCCACAAGCAGCCGGGCATCATTTCCACCGAATACCTGGGCATGCCGGACAAGACCATCGAATCGCGGCGCGATCTGTGGTTTCACACCGGCGACGCACTCAGACGCGACGCCGAAGGCTGGTACTACTTCGTCGACCGGGTGAAGGACGCGCTGCGCCGGCGCGGCGAGAACATCTCTTCGTTCGAGGTCGAGGCGGTGCTGCGCAGCCATGCCGCGGTGGCAGACTGCGCCGTGGTCGGCGTGCCGGCCGAACATCAGGGTGGCGAAGACGAGGTGATGGCCTTCATCGTGCCGCACGCGGGCCAGGCGGTCGATTATCCGAACCTTGCCGCCTGGTGCGACGCGCGCATGCCGGCCTTCATGGTGCCGCGTTACTTCGACTGCCTGCAGGAACTGCCGCGCACACCGACTGAAAAGGTGCGCAAGAAGGAACTGCGCGAGCGCGGTGTCGGTCCCGGCACGTGGGACCGCGTCGAGGCCGGCAAGGCCCGGGCCTAGGACTTTTCACGCCATGAACGCCTCCGACTCCCCGGTGCTGCTGGAGACGCACGGCAAGGTTGCGCTGGTGACACTCAACCGGCCGGAGGTCGGCAACGCGATCAACGACGCCATCCGCACCGCGCTGCCGGAACTGCTCGAGCGCATCGACCGCGACGACGCTTATGCCGCCGTGGTGCTGGCCGGCGTCGGCGAACGCGGCTTTTGCGTCGGTGCGGACATCAAGGAAAGCCGTGCCATCGGCTCCTCGGTGCAGGAGCGCCGGCGGTTGCTGGGCAACGCCTGGATCGAGCGCATCGCCCGGCTCGGCAAACCGGTCGTCGCCGCACTGCACGGTTACTGCCTCGGCGGCGGGCTCGAGATCGCGCTCGCGTGCGACATCCGCATCGCCGCTCCCAACACCGTGTTGGCGCTGCCCGAAACCGGCCTGGGCCTGATTCCCGGTGGCGGGGGCACGCAGCGCCTGCCGCGCCTGGTGGGCCTGGGGCGGGCGCTCGACATGCTGCTCACCGGCGAGCGGATCGACGCCGCCGAGGCGCTGCGCATCGGCCTGGTGAGCCGGCTGGCGACAAGCACCACAACGCTGCGCGAGCAGGCCCTGGAAGTGGCGGCACGCATCGCGGCGCGCCCGCCCACGGCCAGCGCCTATGCCAAGGAGGCCGCACGGGCCGGGCTGGAGATGGACCTGCCGGCCGGGCTGACGCTGGAGAAGACGCTGTTCTCGCTGCTGATGTCGACGCAAGACCGCGCCGAGGCGGCGCTCGCATTCAAAGAGAAGCGCGCTGCGCGCTTCACGGGCACTTGAGGGAATACGCAAAATGACAATCCGAGATCCGATCGTGGTAGTGGGCGCCGGGCTGATGGGCACCGGCATCGCCCACGCCTTCATCTCCAGCGGCCATGCCGTCACGCTGGTCGACAACCAGGGCAAGGCCCTGGAGCGCTCCCGCGAGACGATCGCCAAGATCCTGTCAGATGGCGTTCGCCTGGGCAAGTCGACCGACGCCGCCGCGGCCGCCGCGCTGGCGCGCCTGCAGTGCGCGCAAGACCTGGCGGCGGCACCCAGGAACTCGGTGCTGGTGATCGAAACCGCGACCGAAAAGCTGGACGTCAAACAGGCCATCGTGCGCGAGGCCGAAGACCTGTTCGGCGCCGGCACCGTGATCGCCACCAACACCTCGGCGCTGAGCATCACCGAGATCGCATCGGCGGCCAGGACGCCGGCGCGCGTGATCGGCATGCACTTCTTCAACCCGGTGCACAAGATGAAACTGGTGGAGATCGTGCGCGGGCTGGAAACCAGCGCCGACACGGTCAGCCGAGTGAAGGACTGGTCGGGGGCGATCAACAAGACATCGATCGAGGTCAACGAGGCGCCGGGCTTCACCACCAGCCGCATCTCGGCGCTGCTGGGCAACGAGGCCATGTACATGCTCGCCGAGGGCGTGGCCAGTGCCGAGGACATCGACACCTCGTTGCGCATGGCCTTCAACCACCCGATGGGCCCGCTGGAACTCGGCGACCTGACCGGCTGGGACACCCGCCTGGCGGTGCTCCAGTACCTGCACCAGACTCTGGGCGAGAAATTCCGCCCCTGCCCGCTCATCATCAAGCTCGTCAAGGCCGGGCGCCACGGTCGCAAGACCGGCCGCGGCATCTATGCATACGACGAAACAGGCGTGAAGATTCCCAACTCCGGTGTGAGGCCATTCTGATGCGTGAAGTTGTCATTGTCGAAGCCGCCCGTACGCCGGTCGGCCGTTTCCGTGGTGGACTGAAAACCGTGCGCGCCGACCACCTCGGTGCCGCCGTACTGGGCGCGCTGGTGCAGCGCGCGGGCATCACGCCCGGGCAGGTCGACGACGTGGTGTTCGGCTGCGTTTCGCAGGTGGGAGAGCAGTGCGGCAACATCGCGCGCACCGCGCTGCTGTCGGCCGGCTGGCCCGAGTCCATTCCCGGCATGACGGTGGACCGCAAGTGCGGTTCGTCCGAGGCGTCGGTGCACGTGGCGCTGGGCTCCATCGCCGCCGGAATGACCGATGTCGTGGTGGCCGGCGGCGCCGAGAGCATGACGCGCGTGCCGATGGGCGGCAACCGCGACGTGCACGGCGTGCCCTTCGGCTGGCGCGTGAACGAACGTTTTGCACTGACCTCGCAGGGCGAGGCTGCCGAGCGCCTGTGCGACCTGTGGGACCTGAGCCGCGAGGCGCTGGACGACTATGCCTTAGAGAGCCATGCCCGCGCCGCGCGCGCCGCGGACGCCGGCCACTTCGACCGCGAGATCGTGCCGCTGGCGATTGCCGACTGGTGCGAGCGCGGCGAAGCTGCGGTGGACACGGTGCTGCGCGCCGACGAGACCATCCGGCGCGAGACCAGCCGCGAGAAGCTCGCCGCGCTCAAGACCAGTTTCCGGCCCGAAGGCGGCCGTGTCACGGCCGGCAATGCGTCGCAGATCTCCGACGGCGCCGCCGCCCTGTTGCTGATGACCTCTGAACGCGCCCGGGTGCTGGGCGTGCGGGCGCGCGCGCGCATCGTGGCCGCCGCCACAGTGGGGTCGGACCCGGTGCTGATGCTGACCGGCCCGATCGCGGCCACGCGCAAGGTGCTGGCGCGCGCCGGTCTCGCGCTCGACGACATCGACCTGTTCGAAGTGAACGAGGCGTTCGCACCGGTGCCGTTGGTGTGGATGCGCGAATTCGGCGTTGGCCACGACCGGCTCAACGTCAATGGCGGCGCGATTGCGCTGGGCCACCCGCTGGGCGCCAGCGGCGCGCGCATCATGACCACGCTGCTGCACGAGATGGAACGCCGCCAGGTGCGCTACGGCCTGCAGGCGATCTGCTGCGCCGGCGGCCTGGGCACCGCGACCATCATCGAACGCCTGGGCTGAGCGCCATGCACACCGTCGCGATCGGCAGCACGGGGCTGCAAAGCAGCGAGATCGGCCTGGGCTGCATGGGCATGTCCGAGTTCTACGGCGAGCGCGACGACGCGCAGTCGATGCGCACACTGGAGCGCGCCTTCGAGCTGGGCGTGACCCACTACGACACCTCGAACGTCTATGGGCGCGGCCACAACGAGCAGCTGGTCGGGCGTTTCCTCAAGGGCAAACGCGAGCGCGTCCTGCTGGCCAGCAAGTTCGGCGTGGTGCGCGACCCGGACGGCCCGCAGGGCAGCACCTACGACCGCGGCATCGACAACTCGCCCGCCTACATGCGCCGCTGCTGCGAGGAATCGCTGGCCAGGCTGGGTGTGGACACGATCGACCTGTACTACGTGCACCGGGCCAACCCGGACACGCCGATCGAGGCCACCGCATCGGCATTGGCCAACCTGATCCGCGAAGGCAAGATCCGCGGCTACGGCCTGTCCGAGGTGTCGGCCGAACTGCTGCGCCGCGCCCACAAGGTGCACCCGGTGGCGGCTATCCAATCCGAGTATTCGCTCTGGACGCGCGAGCCCGAACTCGACGTGCTGCCGACCTGCCGCGAGCTGGGCATCGGCTTCGTGGCCTACAGTCCGCTCGGGCGCGGTTTCCTGACCGGCGCCCTGGCCAATGCACAGGTTCTGGCGCCGGACGACTTCCGCCTGTCTTCGCCGCGCTTCCAGGGCGAGAACTTCGACAAGAACCTTGCCATCATCGACCAACTGCGCACCTTGTGCGTCGCCAAGAACTGCACGCCGGGGCAGATCGCACTGGCCTGGATCATGGGGCGCGAGCAGAAGATCATCCCGATCCCCGGCACCAAACGCATCAAGTACCTGGAAGAGAACGTCGGCGCCGCCGCCATCACGCTCGACGGCCAGGAGCGCGCCGCGCTGGAGCGCCTGCTGCCGATCGGCGCGGCGGCAGGCACCCGTTACGACCCCGGCTTCCAGGGCGCCCCGCGCGCGGCCACCCGCTAGACTGCCCCCATGCCCAACCTCCAGTGGGGCCTGTGGCCCTGGCCCTTCTTCGACGCCTCGCACGAGGCCCTGGCCGAGCGCGTGCTGGCCTGGAACGCACAAAACCCCGGCAAGACCTATGCCGACATGCACGACGAATGCCGCGCCATGGTGCGCAGCTTCGGCGCCGCAGGGCTGCTCGACTACGTGGTGCCGCAGGGCGACACGCCGTTCGATGTGCGTTCGGTATGCCTGATCCGTGAAGGCCTGACCTACCAGCACGCGCTGGCCGACGCCATGTTCGCCATGCAGGGCATCGGCACCATGGCGATCCGGCGCTTCGGCACGCCGGCGCAGCGCGAGCAGTACCTGCAGCCCTGCCGCAAGGGCGAGCGCATCGCCGCCTTCGCGCTGACCGAACCCGAGACCGGCTCGGACGTGGCCTCGATGACCACCAGCGCCACGCGCGACGGCAACCACTTTGTGATCAACGGCGCCAAGACCCTGATCTCCAACGCCGGCATGGCCGACCACTACCTGGTGACGGTGCGCACCGGCGAGGCGCCCGGCGCCCGCGGCCTGAGCATGCTGCTGGTGGACGCCGGAACCCCCGGGCTCGACGTCAGTGCGCCGATCGAGTTCATCGCGCCGCATCCGGCTGCCGCCCTGACCTTCACCGACTGCCGGGTGCCGGTGGCCAACCTGATCGGCGAGTCCGGCCAGGGCTTCAAGGCGGCCATGGCGGCGTTCGACATCTTCCGCCCCTCGGTCGGCGGGGCGGGCGTGGGCCTGGCCCGACGCGCACTGCACGAGACGCTGGCGCACACCGCGCGCCGGCGCCTGTTCGGCAAGCCCATGCACGCCCTGGAAGGCGTGCAGATGGCGCTGGCCGACATGGCCACCGACCTGGAGGGCGCGGCGCTGCTGGTCTACCGCGCCGCCTGGGCGCACGACGTGCGCGGCGAACGCGGCGCCTATGAGGCCTGCATGGCCAAGCTGGCCGGCAGCGAAGCCGCCGGGCGCGTCGTGGACCGGGCGGTGCAACTGCTCGGCGGCCAGGGCGTCACGCGCGGCAACATCATCGAGCAGCTGTACCGCGAGGCGCGCCCGATGCGCATCTACGAGGGTGCGTCGGAGATCCAGAAGCTGGTGATCGCGCGCAACCTGATCAAGAACAGCGTACTGCAGGGCTGAACGCCTATGGATCACGCCCCCCCATCATGACAAACGAGATACCCGTGGCACAAAGTGGGATCAGGCCGGCGGCGCATTCGGCTCCGCGGCTGTCCCCCGCCCTGCGGGCTCCTCCTTTTACAGGGACTTCCCACGAAGTCAAGTTCGGCACGCGATAAATGTATTCTTCCTGATAAGCGGTATTTTCTGCATTGGCGTGAAGATGAGGCTGCATGGAACAAAGGAACAGACTGCACATCTACAGACGGCCTTGTTGCACTGGCAAATTGCCGTGCGGACCCAGATA
>JANMYG010000826.1:0-2516 GCA_031381865.1 Betaproteobacteria bacterium
TTGCGGCCTCGCGCGCAGCGCGACTCGTCAACTGACTCGTCGCGGTTGTCTGAGCGCAGAGAGCGCAGCGAACGCAGCGAGTTCCGCGACGCGGCCGCAAGACCGAGCATCGCAGGGCAGTCGGGCGCAGCACCGACCGCACCAGTGAAGCGCTGCGGCCTGGGCGCGCGCGTCTTTGCTGCGACCAATGTCGAACGCCACGCGGCGCCAGCGCATGGCCGCTCACCGGCACAACCGACGCGGCTGCCTGGCAACGCCTGGCGCGGCACGGGGCGGCCGAGGTCCCGGCATCACCAGCGAGGACACGCGCAACTGTGGATCCCGGCCTGCGCCGGAATGACGAATGTCCGCTCCTGCCCGGCGCTCGGGCCCGAGTGACGCATTGCGAATTGCGATGACCAGGGGCCGGTGTCGGACAGCCCTTGGCAAGGGCACCCGCACCGCTTTGATATTGCGAAAACCCGTCAGCCGAGCGGCCAGGTGTCCTGCCGTCCGGCATGCAGGTGGATCACCTGCTGGTGCAGGACCGGGGACCAGGCGTCGGCGTCGTCGCCCAGCGGCTCGGAGGCCACCGCCCAGCCACCGCGCTGCGGCTTGAGGTACAGCGTGGGCGGGGCATCGTCGCTGGCCCAGCGGAACGCCCACACCTGCTCGCCGTCGGCCAGCGCGGCCGCAAAACGCAGCGGCGCGTCGATGCCCCGGGTCTGCATCAGGGCGGCCGTCGCGTCGAGCACCGACCTGACGGCGTCGCGCACCGTCTCGCCTTCTTGTATGCGCGCGACGATCAGCAGAAACAGCAGCTCCGAATCGGTCCCGCCGGAACGGTGCTCGTACAGCGCATCCGGCAACCAGGTCTCCATGACCCGGCGCACCTGCGAAAAACCACCGACCTGGCCGTTGTGGATGAACATGTAGGGCCCGAACTGGAACGGGTGGCAGTTCTGGCGCGATATGCCGCCCCCGGTGGCGGCACGCACGTGTGCGAAGAACAGGCGCGAGCGCACGTTCGCACACAGGGCCAGCAGGTTTTGGTCGGACCAGGCCGGCATCACCTCGTGGTAGACACCGGGCTCGGCGCGCTCGCCATACCAACCGACACCGAAGCCGTCGCCGTTGGTCACGGTCTTGGCCTCGACCGCGCGCAGGCTCTGGCGCACGAGCGAGTGCCTCGGCTTGCATACCAGGTCTTCCAGAAAGATCGGCTCGCCAAGGTAGGCCAGGAATCTGCACATCGGCGCGGTCCTTTCGCTGTTCGTCCTGCAGCACGATCAGCACGCACCAGACCGGTCGAGGATAACAAACAGGGGCGCCGGCGACCTTGCCGCCACCAGCCAGGTGGAGGAGTCCGGTGCGAAGCGCAGGCGGTCCGGGCCGGTCGGCCTATCGCCGCGCCGACCAGACCGCGGCCCGCACACCCATGGCGGCCAATACACCGTAGGCGGTGATGCCCAGCGCCACCCCCAGAAAGTGCCCGGCCAGGCCCATACCGGCCTGGCTGGCCAACCAGGCACCGGCACCCACCGCAAGCGTGATACGCGCCAGGCCCGCCACCACCGGCCAGAGCAGGCGCTGCGCGCCCATCGCGGCGAAGTACATCGCCATGCCCATGCCGAAGAATCCGAACGCCGGGCCGATATACGCCAGCGCCAGCGCCGCGATGGCGGCGACCGCCGGGTCGCTGGTGAACATCGACACGAAGGCCAGTGGCGCCCAGCTGGCGGCCACGCCCGCACAACCGGCCACCAGCAGCGCGAGCAAACCACCGATCCAGGCCGTGCGCCGTGCCGTGCGCCAATCGCCCGCGCCCACGGCACGGCCGACCAGCGCGGTCAGCGCGGCGCCGATGCCGAACGAGAGCGGGATCATCATGAACTCCAGCCGCGCCGAAATGCCGTAGGCGGCCACCGCTGCCGTGCCGTAGCTGCGCAGCTGCGCCGTCACCAGGATCGTCGCCAGGTTGGCGATGGTGGCCAGCGCACAGGCGACGGCGCCCACCGACAGGATGCGCTGGAACAACGGCCAGGTCGGCCGCATGCGCAGGGTCGGCACAAAACCGGCGCCACCGGCCATGACCACCACCGCCATCACGGCGGTAGCCAGCCAGTACACCAGCGCGAAAGCCGCACCGAGGCCGGCCAGCCCCATGCCGGCCGGCTCGGCCAGCGCCCAGCTGAGCACCGGCAGCACCACCCACATCAGCGTCAGCGTCCTGGCCGCGAGCCCGTGGCGACCACCGCCGCGTAGCACCGACGCCAGCGTGTTGGTGAGCCAGATCGGCAACGCGCCGGCGCCGAACAGCCACCAGCTGTAGCTGGTGGCCGAGCGCGCGGACGCCGGGCCGGCCACGGCTTCGAGCATCCAGCCGCCAAAGACGGACAAGCCGAGCGCGAACAACAGGCCGCCCACGCAGGCGATCAGCAGGGCATGCACTACCAGCGCGGCGGCCTCGTCGCGGCGCGCCGCCCCGAGTGCGCGCGCAATCGCCGCCACCACCCCGCCCCCCATGGCGCCGGCGG
>JANMYG010000828.1:0-1976 GCA_031381865.1 Betaproteobacteria bacterium
GGCGCTCGCGCACCCGGTAGGGGCCGGTGCCGTTGGCGCGGAACGAGGCCGCGTTCTCGATCCCCTTGCGCCGGTCCACCGGCTTGGTGGCCTGGTTGGTTTCGCACCATTTCTTGCTCATCATGTGCCACTGCGTGAACAACTCGGGCAGGATCGGGAACGGCGCGCTCAACACGAAGTCGACCGCGTGGTCGTTGATCTTGACCACCTCCTTGATGTTGCCGACATAACTCTTCATGTCCGAGCCATCCCCCTTGGCGCGCTCGTAGCTGAAGATCACGTCGTCGGCCGTGAACGGTGTGCCGTCATGGAACACCACGCCCTTGCGCAGGTTGAAGCGCCAGGTGGTGGGCGAGGTCTGTTTCCAGTCGGTCGCCAGCGCCGGCGTGAGTTTGTAGTCGCGACCCCGCGTGACCAGCGGCTCGTACACGTTGCCGACCACCGAAAGCTGCAGCGACTCGTTGAGCGAATGCGGGTCCATGGCCAGCGCATCGCCCTGGTTGGCCACGCGCAACGTCACCGCGGACGCGGCCAGGCTCACGGCCGTCAAGGCGCAGGCGACCAGCGCCGGGATCGTCTTCATTTTCATCTTCATCGTTGTCTCCAGTTAAAAGGTACGGGAATCAATTGTCTTGCAGCGGCATCGCGTGTTCCACCAGACTGGCGTGCAGGGCCGCGCCCAGCGGCAGGATATCGTCGTTGAAGTCGTAGCGGCTGTTGTGCAGGTAACAGCTGCCCATGCCGTTTTCATCGCCCTGGCCAATACGCAGGTAGGCGCCCGGCTTGACCTGCAGCATGAACGAGAAATCCTCGGCCCCCATGCTGGGCTCGAGGTCGCGCACCACGTGTTCGCGCCCGACCAGGGCTTGCGCCACGTCGCCGGCAAAACGTGCTTCCGGCGCGCTGTTGATGGTGGCCGGGTACATGCGTTCGTAATTCACCGAGGCCGAGGCGCCGAATCCCAGCGCCACGGCCTGGCACAACTCGTGCAGGCGCCGCTCCACCAGCGCCTGCACCAGCGGGCTGAAGGTGCGCACCGTGCCGACCAGCGTGGCGCTGTCCGGCACCACACTCATGGCGCCCAGTTCACCGGCGCGCATCGCGCACAGGCTGACCACCGCGCTGTCGACCGGGCGCACGTTGCGCGCCACGATGCTCTGCACGGCGGTGATGATGTGCGCCGCCACCAGCACCGGGTCGACGGTCTGGTAGGCGTGCGCGCCGTGCCCGCCGCGGCCGGTGATCTCGATCGTGATGCGGTCGGCCGCCGCCATCATCGGTCCGGGGTTGATGCCGATGGTGCCGGGCCGCATCGACGGCCAGTTGTGCATGCCGTAGACGGCCTGCACCGGGAAGCGTTCGAACAGGCCGTCTTCGATCATCGCCTTGGCGCCGGCGTAACCCTCTTCGCCGGGCTGGAAGATCAGCACCGCCGTGCCGTCGAAGTGGCGCGTCTCGGCCAGGTAACGGGCGGCCCCGACCAGCATCGCCGTATGGCCGTCGTGGCCACAGCCGTGCATCAGGCCGGGCCGGGTCGACTTCCAGCCGAAGTCGTTGTGTTCGGTCATCGGCAACGCGTCCATGTCGGCGCGCAGGCCCAGCATTTTTTCGCTGCCGGCGGCGCCGTTGCGCCGGCCGCGGATCACCGCGACGACACCGGTCTTGCCGATGCCGGTGTGGATTTCGTCCACGCCGCACAACTTGAGCGCCTGCTGTACCCGCCCTGCGGTGAAGACCTCTTCGCAGCCCAGCTCCGGATGGCTGTGCAGGTCGCGCCGCAGCGCCGTGATCTCGGGGTGGAATGCCGCGATATGGGCAAACGCGCGCCCGTGCACCTTGAGCGGGGAAGTCTGCATCAATGCCCTCCAGCCTGGCCCAGGCGCAGGCGCGGGTCGACCACAAAATACAGCAGGTCGACCACCAGGTTGATCAACACGAATATCAGCGCGATCAGGCACAGGTAGGCGGCCATCACG
>JANMYG010000852.1:0-3856 GCA_031381865.1 Betaproteobacteria bacterium
GCGCTGGCCTCCTGCCACCAGCCCAGCGCGGTGTTGTTGTCGTGCGTGCCGCCGTAGACCACCGTGTTGGGCACGTAGTTGTGCGGCAGGTAGCTGTTGGTGTTCTCGCCACCGAAGGCGAACTGCAGGATCCGCATGCCCGGCAGGTCGAAGCGCCGGCGCAGGGCGTCGACCTCGGGCGTGATCACGCCCAGGTCCTCGGCGATGATGGGCAGGGTTCCGAGCGCGGATTCGATCGCCTCGAACAGCTCGGCGCCCGGCCCGGGCAGCCAGCGCCCGACCATCGCGGTCGCCTCGCTGGCCGGTATTTCCCAGTAGCCGGCGAAACCGCGAAAGTGGTCGATGCGCACGATGTCGACCAGCTCGAAGGTGCGGCGCACGCGCTCGATCCACCAGGCATAAGCTTCGGCCCGGTGCGCGCTCCAGCGGTACAGCGGATTGCCCCAGCGCTGGCCGGTGGCGCTGAAGAAGTCCGGCGGCACTCCGGCCACGACGGTCGGTTGTCCGCGCGCGTCGAGTTCGAACAGTTCCTGCCGGGTCCAGACGTCGGCGCTCTGGTAGGCGACGAAGATCGGAGCGTCGCCCACGATGCGGATGCCGCGCTCGTTGGCGTAGGCCTTGAGCTTGCGCCACTGGCGAAAGAAGCACCATTGGCAAAACTGCCAGAACAGCATTTCATGTGCGTGCGCCAGGCTGGCGCGGTGCAAGGCGGCCGGATCGCGGCTTGCCAGCGAAGGCGCCCAGTCGCACCACGCGCGCCAGCCGTTGCTGGTGCACAGGGCCATGAACAAGGCGTAATCGTGCAGCCAGCCGGCGTGCAGGTCGCAGAAGGCGCGGAATTCGGCCTGCTGCCCGGCGTCGGACGTGGCGGCGAAGACGCGCGCCGCGCGGCGCAGGCGCTCCATGCGCCACGGCACCACGGCCGCAAAGTCGATGCGCTGGTCCGCGAAGGCGGTGTCGGGCTCCAGCTCGGCCGCCTGCAGCCATCCGTTGTGCTGCAGGTCCTGCAGGTCGATCAGCAACACGTTGCCGGCGAAGGCCGAGCTGCTCATGTAGGGCGAGTTGCCGGGGCCGATGCCGCCCAGCGGCAGGATCTGCCACAGGTGCTGCCCGGCCGACACCAGCCAGTCGACGAAGTGGTAGGCGCCGGCGCCGAAGTCGCCCGAGCCGTGCGGCCCGGGCAGGCTGGTGGGATGCAGCAGCACGCCGCTGGAGCGGTGGAATTTCAATTCAGGCTCCCTTCACGCCGGCTCCCGCCGCGGCAAGCAGCACCAGGCTGTGGGCCGCCACGTCGAACAGCACTTCGCCCTGGCCGTGCCAGTCGCCCTCGCCGCGCGGATGCGCGCTGTCGAGCAACACGCGCCACACGCCCGCCGGCAGCATGCACGGCTGGGTCGTGTGGCCGGCATTGAACCAGAACAACAGCGGGGCGCGGGCGCGGCCGGGGCGGCCGATCAGGCAGCCCAGCGCGCGTATGGCGGTGTCGTGCCAGGCAGCGCCCTGCAATGCGCTGCCGTCGGGCTGCAGCCAGCCCAGATCGTGCAGCCCGAGGCGGTCGCTCAGGCCGCTGTACCAGTGGTTGTCCAACGGCAGGGCGGCGCGGCGCAGTTCGAGCAGGCGCGTGGTGAAAGCGAGCAGGTCGTCGTCGGTGCGCGACCAGTCGATCCAGGTGGTCTGGTTGTCCTGGTTGTAGGGGTTGTTGTTGCCGCCCTGGCTGTGCCCGAGTTCGGCGCCGGCGCACAACATCGGTGTGCCCTGGGACAGCAGGGTGCAGGCCAGCAACACACGCTGCAGCCGGCCGCGCAGCTGGTTGACCGCCGCGTCGTCGGTGGGCCCTTCGACGCCGCCATTACATCCCAGGTTGTGCCCATGGCCGTCGCGGTTGTGTTCGCCGTTGGCGAGGTTGCGGCGCTGGTTGTAACTCACCAGGTCACGCAGCGTGAAGCCGTCGTGCGACACGCCGTAGTTGACCGATTCGAACGGCAGGCGCTGGCGCGGCTGGTACAGGTCGCTGGAGCCGCACAGCCGTAGCGCGAAGTCGCCGCGGCTGCAGTCCTGCGGATGTTCGTGGCCGGTGCCCGGGCCGCCGAGCCAGAACTTGCGCATGGTGTCGCGGAAGCGGTCGTTCCACTCGAGCCAGCCGCGCGGAAAAGCGCCCAGCTGGTAACCGCCGGGTCCGAGGTCCCAGGGCTCGGCGATCATCTTGACGCGCGACAGCACCGGGTCCTGCGCCAGCGCCGTGAAGAAGGCGCCATCGCGCTCGAAGCCGTGGTCGCCGCGGCCCAGCACCGGCGCCAGGTCGAAGCGAAAACCATCCACGTGCATCTCGCCCACCCAGTAACGCAGGCTGTCCATGACCAGCCGCAGCACCTGCGGCCGGCGGATGTCGAGCGTGTTGCCGCAACCGGTGTGGTTTTCGTATTGCGCCGGCGCCTCGCGCACCAGGCGGTAATAACCGGCATTGTCGAGACCGCGAAAACTCAGCGTCGGGCCGGTCTGGTCGGTCTCGGCCGTGTGGTTGTAGACCACGTCGAGCAGCACTTCGATGCCCGCCGCGTGCAACGCGCGCACCATGGCGCGGAATTCGTCGCGCTGGCCCATGCCATCCCGGGCGCTGGCCAGTGCGGGATGGACGCAGAAGAAGGCCAGGCTGTTGTAGCCCCAGTAGTTGCGCAGGCCCATCTGCACCAGGCGCTCTTCGTCCAGCGCGTAGTGCACCGGCATCAGGCTGACTGCCGTGACACCCAGGCGCTGCAGATGCGCCACGCTGGCCGGGTGGGCCAGGCCGGCGAATGTGCCGCGCAGCGGCTCGGGCACGTCCTGGCGCAGCCTGGAGAAACCCTTCACATGCATTTCGTACAGCACCGTGTCGCGCGCCGCCGTGTGCGGGGCGCGGTCGTTGCCCCAGTCGTAGCGGTCGGCCACGACGCGCGCCTTGAGCGCATGGGCCGCGTTGTCGCGCGGGTCCCGGTGCGCCGGGTAACGCCGGTCGGCCCCAAAATGCCCGTCGTGCCAGCTGAATTGTCCGACGACCTCGCGCGCATACGGGTCCAGCAGCAGTTTGGCCGGGTTGAACAGGTGGCCCCGGTCGGGGCGCCACGGCCCGTCGGCGCGCAGACCGTAGACCAGGCCCGGCATGGCGCCAGCCAGGTAGCCGTGCCAGATGTCGCCGCTGTGCGCCGGCAGCGGGCCGCGCGCGGTTTCGTGCTGGCCGGTGGCATCGAAGACACACAGGTCGATGTGCTGCGCCGCGCCCGAGCAGACCGCGAAGTTCACGCCGTGGCCGTCCCAGCTCGCTCCCAGCGGCCATGCGCGACCTGGCAGCAACTCGAGCGGCGACGTGGCGGTGGCGCCGGGCGCAGGGCGGCTCAGGCTTTCCATTCCAGCATGACGGTCGCCAGCGGCGGCAGGCTCAGCACCACCGACCAGGGTTTGCCATGGCTGGGCAGGTGCTGGGCCCAGGCCGCACCCAGCGGCGTGCCCATGTTGCTGCCGCCGTAGTGGTGCGAGTCGGTATTGAGGCACTCGCGGTACTGCCCTTCGTGGGGCACGCCGAGCCGGTAGCCGGTGCGCGGGCTGGGTGTGAAGTTGCACACCACCACGATGCATGAGCGGTCGTCCTCGCCGCGGCGAATGAAGGCCAGCACCGAGTTCTCGGCGTCGTTGTGGTCGATCCATTCGAAACCGGCCGGCGTGAAGTCGAGCTGGTGCAACGCAGTGGTATCGCGGTACAACCGGTTGAGGTCGCGCAGCAGGCGCTGCATGCCGGCGTGCATCGGGTCGTCGAGCAGGTGCCAGTCCAGGCTCTGGTCGTGGTTCCATTCGCGCTGCTGCGCAAATTCGCAACCCATGAACA
>JANMYG010000853.1:0-2051 GCA_031381865.1 Betaproteobacteria bacterium
CCTGTTCTCGCCTTTCACGCTGCGCGGCCTGACGCTGCCCAACCGCATCGTCGTCGCCCCGATGTGCCAGTACTCGGCCGAGGACGGCGCGGCCACGACCTGGCACATGGTCCACCTGGGCCACCTCGCGCTGTCGGGCGCCGGCCTGTTGTTCATCGAAGCCACGGCGGTCGAGCGCGACGGCCGCATCACGCATGGCTGCCTCGGCCTGTGGGACGATGCCACCGAAGCCGCGCTCGTGCCCGTGCTGGCGGCCATCCGCCAGCACTCCCGCATCCCGGTGGTGATGCAACTCGCGCACGCCGGGCGCAAGGCATCGAGCCAGCTGCCGTGGCAAGGTGGCCAGCAGCTGGCGCTGGCGCAGGGCGGCTGGCTGGCCCAGGCTCCGTCGGCGCAGCCGCACAAGCCTGGTGAAGCCGCGCCGCTGGCACTCGACGCCACCGGCCTGCGCCGCGTCCGCGATGCTTTTGCCGCGGCGGCGCAGCGCGCGGCCCGCCTGGGGTTGGACGGCGTCGAATTACACGCGGCGCACGGTTACCTGCTGCACCAGTTCCTGTCGCCGATCGCCAACCGGCGCAGTGACGACTACGGCGGCTCGCTCGAAGGCCGCATGCGTTTCCCGCTCGAGGTGTTCGACGCGGTGCGCGCGGCCTTCCCGCACGACCGCCCGGTCGGTGTGCGGGTGTCGGCCACCGACTGGGTCGACGGCGGCTGGGACCTCGACCAGACCATCGCGTTCGCGCGGGCACTGCAACAGCGCGGCGCGGACTGGATCGACGTGTCCTCGGGTGGCGTGTCGCCGTTGCAAAAGCCGGTGCTGGGCCCCGGTTACCAGGTGCCGTTCGCGCAGGCGGTGAAACAGGCCACCGGTTTGGCCACCATGGCCGTGGGCCTGATCACCGAGGCGCGGCAGGCCGAACAGATCCTCGCGCTCGGCCAGGCCGATCTGGTCGCCCTGGCCCGCGCCATGCTGTACGACCCGCGCTGGCCGTGGCACGCGGCGGCGCTGCTCGGTGCGCAGGTGGCTGCCCCGCCACAATACTGGCGTTGCCCGCCGCGCGAACACGCGGCGCTGTTTTTCGACGCGGCCTTCGGCGCCCGTTGAGCGGCCGGCGTGGCAGCATTCGGCAACTCAACACGCAAACGCCACCGGCGCATGCCGGCAAAGGAACCATGCCATGACCTCTCCCACACTGGTGGAAAACTCCGCCGTCGAGCTGCGCCGCCTGATCGGCGCGCGCCAGGTGTCGCCGCTCGAACTGCTCGACGCCTGCATCACGCGCATCGAGCGCCTGAACCCGGCCGTCAATGCGATCTGCGCCACCGATTTCGAACGCGCGCGCCAGGCCGCGCGGCAGGCCGAACGGCAGGTGATGCGCGGCGCGCCGCTGGGCCCGCTGCACGGCCTGCCGCTGGGCGTGAAGGACCTGCAGGACACCGCCGGCCTGCTCACGACACACGGCAACATCGGCCTGCGTGGCCATGTGCCGGCCAGCGACAACCTGCTGGTGGCGCGGCTGCGCGCGGCCGGCGCCATCGTCACCGCCAAGACCAATGTGCCCGACATGGGCGCCGGCGCCAACACCCGCAACCCGGTGTGGGGCGCCACCGGCAACCCGTTCGACCCCACGCGCAACGCCGGCGGCTCGTCGGGTGGTTCGGCCGCCGCGCTGGCCACCGACATGTTGCCGCTGTGCACCGGCTCCGACACCGGCGGCTCGCTGCGCATCCCGGCCGCCCTGTGTGGTGTGGTGGGCCTGCGCCCTTCGCCCGGTCTGGTGCCCAACGACGCGCGGCCGCTCGGCTGGTCGGTGATTTCCGTGCTCGGGCCGATGGGCCGCAGCGTGGCGGACACGGCACTGATGTTGTCGTGTTGCGCGGGCGCCGATGCACGCGACCCCCTGAGTTATCCGGTCGACACGGCGTCGTTGTGGCCGCTGCGGCCGGTCGACCTGTCGGCCCTGCGCATCGGCACCACCGAAGACTTCGGCCGCTGCGCGGTGGAGCCGGAAATCCGGCGCACCTTCCGCCAGCGCGTGGCGGCGCTCACG
>JANMYG010000192.1:0-7879 GCA_031381865.1 Betaproteobacteria bacterium
GATCCTTCGACAGGCTCCCTTCGACAGGCTCCCTTCGACAGGCTCCCTTCGACAGGCTCAGGGCAGGCCGGGCTCCCTTCGACCCTTCGACTGGCTCATGGCAGGCCGGGCTCCGTGCGACCCTTCGACTGGCTCAGGGCAGGCCGGGCTCCGTGCGACAGGCTCCCTTCGACAGGCTCCCTTCGACAGGCTCCCTTCGACAGGCTCAGGGGAACGGCGCCTGCCTCGGACGCCGGAGCCGATCAGTCTTCGCGCAGGTAGGGTGCCGTGCCGGGGTCGCCAGCGGCCTGGTCCGGGCTGTCGGTGAAACTCTCCAGGCCGGCGGCCGCGCCGGCGTGGGGCAGCGCCTCGACCGAGCCGCTCTTGCGCTCGTCGGCCCGTTCGATGTCGGTCTGCGCTGGGTTGCGCGCCGTGGCGGCGGACCCGATCCGCTGCGCGGGGTCGCTGCCCGGCTGATCGGGTTGCTCCGGCTGCGCGCTGGACGTCTCTGCGCTGCCCGAAGCTGCGGCCGGGCCGCCGGCGAGCGACCGCCCCTGCTTCTTGTGCCGGATTCCGTGTCTGTGTTTACCCACATCGATCTCCCGCAGCTGTGGCCGCCCGTGCCCGTGTTCGCGCGCCGTCTCCAGTGTGCATGGCACCGGCGGCGGCGCATTGATGGCGCGCAACAATAGCGTCGCGACTTGAAACGGCATTGCGCAGTCTCAATCTACTGCTGCGTGCCTGTGTCCCAATAGGCCGGATCGGCTCGGGCGCGCGCGGGAGCGCAGGGGTGTTTCGCAGCGCTGTTTGTGCGTCCGGCGCGCGAAGACTGCGAAGGTCCGCCCTCAGGCCGGCTGGGGCAAGGCCGCGCTCGATGCCGATGCCTGCGAGCCGGCGTTGGCCTGGTTGACCTGTTCTTCCGCTTGCAGCCAGTCATCCAGTTCGTATCCCGCGACGCAGCCGCGCGCCAGGTAGAAGCTGTAGGCGGTCTGGCGGATCATTTCGTCACGCCCGGTGCTGTCGGCGGCGGCCTTCGGCTGGCCTGCGCCACGCGTTCTTGTGCTCGATTTCGCTGGCGTCTTCTTCGCCCCGGGTTCATGCGTTCCGCTGCCCGCGGTCTGCTGGTGTTTCATGTCGTTGCTCCAATGGTGATTGCGGCCGTCTGTCGGCGTGGTGATGGCGCTTGCCACGGCTACGGCAAGGCTAATGCCTTGCGCTGTGCCGGCGTTGAGCGCAGTCAATCGATGCCGGAGAACCGGGTCGTGTCTGCAATTCGTTGCACGGTGGCGCGCAAGTGGCCGGCCATGGCCGAGGCGACAGGCCAACCCGGTGGCCGCCGATTGATCGAACTCAATTGCGGCGATGCCATTGCCGCCACACTCGACACGCGGCGGAGAACAAGGCGCAAGCCCGGTGCTCCAATGCACAAGGTGAGGATTCCCCTGGGTGGGAATGGTCGTGGTGTCACCGACACCGCGATGGCCGCAGGCTCACTCGGACCGGCTCGGCGCGCAAACGCCGGGCCGGCGGCCTGCGCCGGGCCCGCCGTCCGCAAGGATTGGCGGGCCCCCATTTTTTTGGCGGCCGCGTTTCTTGCGTGCATGTCACGCAGCGTTGCGGTTGCTCAAGCGGCGCGCGCCACGGCTGCTTAGTCTCCTTCCAGCAAAGCCGGTGCATGGTATGGCGTATTGCGTGTTGCGCAGCCCCCGGCGAGTTTTTTGGCCCCGGGTTGCCGATCGAAAGGAGCAGCATGAAGACCGATATGCAGTTGAAGAAGGATGTCAGCGCGGAGCTGGAATGGGATCCGTCCATCAACGCGACGCATGTAGGCGTGGCGGTCAAGGACGGAGTCGTGACCCTGACCGGGCACCTCGACACCTTCGCCGAAAAACATGCGATCGAACGTGCGGTCGGCCGTGTGCGGGGGGTCAAGGCGATCGCGGTCGAGGTCGACGTGAAGCTCGAGCCCGGCCACCGGCGCAGCGATTCCGAGATCGCCGCCGCGGCCGAGTTGGCGCTGTTATGGCATTCGCTGGTCCCCGAAGGCCGCATCCGGGTGAAGGTCGAGAAGGGCTGGGTCACGCTTTCGGGCGACGTGGACTGGGACTACCAGCGCCAGAACGCCGAGAAGACGGTACGGCCCCTGACCGGTGTGGTCGGAGTCAGCAACACGATCCATCTGAAGTCGGTCGTGACGCCGGTGGACGTGGCCGCGCGCATCCAGGAGGCGCTCACGCGCCATGCGCAGCGCGAGGCCAGGCACATCGAGATCACGGTCAACGGCGGCGTGGTCACGCTGAGCG
The DNA here is from genome assembly GCA_031381865.1 of Betaproteobacteria bacterium. GTDB lineage: Bacteria > Pseudomonadota > Gammaproteobacteria > Burkholderiales > Burkholderiaceae_C > CAISIP01. The sequence continues at coordinate 2,283 of JANMYG010000192.1, forward strand.
GCCAGGTCGACTCCTGGGCCGAGCGTGCGGCGGTCTTCGGCGCGGCCTGCGCGGCGCCCGGCGTCTCCAGCGTGCTCAATGAACTGACCGTCAAATCCTGACCGAGGCCACCGCCATGACCCGCAATAACGACGACTACGTGCGATTTTTCAGCGAGCTCGGCATCTCCGATGTTGCGCTGGTGGGCGGCAAGAACGCTTCCCTGGGGGAGATGTACCGCGAACTCACGCCCCAGGGGCTGCGCATACCCAACGGTTTCGCCGTCACCGCGGCCGGTTACCGGCATGTGCTGGCGTCTGCCGGCGCATTGCCGCGTCTGCGCGCGGCCCTGGACGGGCTGGATGTGGGCGACGTCACCGACCTGGCGCGGCGGGCCGCGCTGGCGCGCGAGATCGTCTACGCGGCGCCGCTGCCGGCCGACCTGTCGCGGCAGATCCTTGACGCCTACCGCCGCCTGCAGGAAGAATATGGCCCGACCCTGACCCTCGCGGTGCGCAGCTCCGCCACCGCCGAGGACCTGCCGACCGCGAGTTTTGCGGGCCAGCACGAGACCTATCTCAACGTGCACGGCGAGCAGCGCCTGCTCGACGCGGTGCGGCGCTGCTTCGCCAGCCTGTATACCGATCGCGCCATCGCCTACCGGATCGAGCGCGGTTTCGACCACACCAAGGTCTACCTGTCGGTCGGCGTGATGAAGATGGTGCGCTCGGACATCGGCGCGGCCGGCGTGATGTTCTCTCTCGACACCGAGACCGGCTTTCGCGACGTCGTGTTCATCACCGGCAGTTACGGCCTGGGCGAGAACGTGGTGCAAGGCGCGGTGGATCCGGACGAGTTCTACGTGCACAAGCCGACCTTCGAGCTGGGCCACCGGGCGGTGCTGCGGCGCACCCTGGGCAGCAAGAAGGTCAAGATGGTCTACGCCACCGGCGGCGCGCGCGACACCACGCGCAATGTGCCGACCGACCGGCGCGAGCGCGAGCGTTATTGCATCAGCGACGCCGACGTGCTGGCGCTGGCCGACTGCGCGATCAAGATCGAGAAGCACTACAGCAGCAAGGCCGGGGAAGCCCGGCCGATGGATTCGGAGTGGGCCAAGGACGGCCTGGACGGCGAGCTCTACATCGTGCAGGCGCGTCCCGAGACGGTGGCCTCGCAGGTGCGCGGCCAGGTGCTCGAGGAATATGTGCTCGGCGGCAGCGCACCGGCGCTTGCCACCGGCCGCGCAGTGGGCACCAAGGTGGCGACCGGGCGCGCGCGCGTGATCGACAACGTGGCCGCGTTGGCCGAATTCCAGCCCGGCGAAGTGCTGGTGGCCGACATCACCACACCCGACTGGGGCACGGTGATGAAGACCGCTGCCGCCATCGTGACCAACCGCGGCGGGCGCACCTGCCACGCGGCCATCGTCGCGCGCGAACTCGGCATTCCGGCGGTGGTCGGGTGCGACAGCGCCACCCGCACCATCCACACCGGCGACGCCATCACGGTGTCGTGCGCCGAGGGCGATATCGGGCACGCCTACGCCGGCACGGTGCCGTTCGAGGTGCGCAAGACCGATCTGGCCGCGATCGCGCGCCCGGCGACCCGCATCATGCTCAACGTGGGCGACCCCGATAACGCCTTCAAGCTGTCGTTCCTGCCCAATGACGGCGTGGGGCTGGCGCGCATGGAGTTCATCATCACCGAGGCGATCAAGATCCACCCGATGGCGCTGGTCCATCCCGAGAAGGTGAGCGACGCCAAGGAGCGCTCCGAGATCGCACGCCTGACGGCGAACTACGCGACGCCGTCCGACTTCTTTGTCGAGCGTCTGGCCGAAGGCGTGGGCACCATCGCCGCCGCCTTCTATCCCAAGCCGGTGGTGGTGCGTCTGTCCGACTTCAAGACCAACGAGTACGCGAGCCTGGTGGGCGGGGCCGCGTTCGAGCCGACGGAGTCCAATCCGATGCTGGGTTTCCGGGGCGCCTCGCGTTATGCGCATCCGGCTTATGCGGAGGGTTTTGCGCTCGAATGCGCCGCCATGAAGCGCGTGCGCGACGCCATGGGGCTGCGCAACGTGATCCTGATGGTGCCGTTCTGCCGGCGGGTTGCGGAGGCCGAACTGGTGGTCAAGACGATGGCCGAACTCGGGCTGCGCCGCGGTGTCGACGGATTGCAGATCTACGTGATGTGCGAGATCCCCAACAACGTGATCCAGCTCGACGCCTTCGCGCGCCATTTCGACGGCTTTTCGATCGGCTCCAATGACCTGACCCAGCTCACGCTCGGGGTCGACCGCGACTCGGAGATCGTCGCCTTCGATTACGACGAGCGCGACGAGGGCGTCAAGCAGATGATCCGCATGGCGGTCGAGGGCTGCCGGCGCAACGACCGGCATTCGGGCATCTGCGGCCAGGCGCCGTCGGACTATCCGGAGATCGCGGAGTTCCTGGTGCGCAGCGGCATCGATTCGATCAGCCTCAACCCGGACTCGGTGATCAAGACCACGCTGCAGGTGCTGGAGCTCGAGCGCGCGCTTGGCCGTGCGCCCCGGGACCAGGACGCCTGAGGGTATTGCGCCCATGCCGCCCGGCAAGAACTTCAGCCTCGAGGTCAATCCGCGCATTCCGCCACGGCTGGCGCGGCTGCAGGAGCTGGTCGACAACCTGTCGTACAGCTGGGACCGGCCGACGCGCGAGATTTTTGCGCGCCTGAACCCGCAGCTCTGGTCGGCCGTGGGCCACAGCCCGAAGGCGTTCCTGAAGCGGATCGACGAACGCAAGCTGGTCGAGGCCGCCAGCGACCCGGTGTTTCTCGCCAACTACAACCGGGTGCTGTCCGCCTACGACACCTACCACCTCGAACCGTTGTGGCGCAACGACCTCGCGGCGCTGCGCGAAAGCGACCTGATCGCCTATTTCTGCGCCGAGTTCGGCTTCCACGAGAGCCTGCCCATCTATTCGGGCGGCCTGGGCATACTGGCCGGCGACCACTGCAAGGCGGCCAGCGACATGGGATTGCCGTTCGTCGGTGTCGGCCTGTTGTACCGCCAGGGATATTTCCACCAGACCATCGACGCGCAGGGGCGCCAGAACGCCGAGTACTTCGACTCCGACTTCGACGATCTGCCGGTGCGCCCGGTGCGCACCGATGCCGGCGCCGACCTGCAAGTCGAGGTCGAGCTGCCCGGGCGCAGCGTGGCGCTCAAGGTCTGGCAGGCGCGCGTGGGCCACATCACGCTGTACCTGCTCGACGCCGACGTGCCGGCCAACAGTGCGCGCGACCGCGGCATCACGCACCAGCTCTACGGCGGCGACCGCACGACGCGCATCGAGCAGGAGATCGTGCTCGGCATCGCCGGCGCGCGCGCGCTGGCCGCGCTGAACCACCGCCCCACCGTATGGCACATCAACGAGGGCCACGCCGCGTTCCTGGTGCTCGAGCGCGTGCGCGGCCTGACCAGCGGCGGGCTGGACTTCGCCGCCGCGCTCGAGGCGGTGGCGGCCAACACCGTGTTCACCACCCATACCGCGGTGCCGGCTGGGCACGACCACTTCAGCGAAGACATGGTCACGCGTTATTTCGACGCCTATTGCCGCGAGGTCGGCATCGACGTGGCCACGCTGATGGCGGTCGGCCGCACCTCGGCCAGCCCGGACTTCAACATGACCGCGCTGGCGGTGCGCGGCTCGCGTTTCCAGAACGGGGTGTCGCGAATCCACGGCGCGGTGTCGTCGGACATCCTGCGCGAGCACTGGCCGCAGATCGAGCCCGACGAGAACCCGGTCGACTACGTGACCAACGGCGTACACGTGCCGACCTTCCTGTCCACCGACTGGGTCGATTCATTCGAGCGCTTTCTCGGCGCCGGCTGGACCCAGAGCATGCACGACCGGGCCTGGTGGAGCCGCATCGGGCACATGCCGGGCCAGATCTTCTGGTCGCTGCACCAGTACCTCAAGGCGCGCATGCTGCACCTGGTGTGTTACCGGGTGCGCGAGCAGCACTTTCGCAACCATGGCAGCGAGGCGCACCTGGATCGCATGTTGCGCCATGCGAATCCGCACGATCCGAATGTGCTGACGATCGGTTTCGGCCGGCGCTTCGCCACCTACAAGCGCGCCGCGCTGCTGTTCGAGAACCTCGACTGGCTGCGCCAGATCGTGAGCGACCCCGCGCGCCCGGTGCTTTTCATCTTCACCGGCAAGGCCCACCCGGCCGACGGCCCCGGTCAGGACATGATCCAGCGCGTGATGGAGGTGTCGCGCATGCCGGATTTCGAGGGCAAGATCCTGTTCGTCGAGAACTACGACCTGCGCCTGGCGCGCCGGCTGGTATCGGGCGTCGACGTCTGGCTCAACAACCCGATCTATCCACTCGAGGCCTCAGGCACCTCGGGCATGAAGGCGGGCATGAACGGCGTGATCAACCTGTCGGTGCTCGACGGCTGGTGGGGCGAGGCCTACGAGCACGGCAATGGCTGGGCCATCAAGCCGGTGAAGGAAGCGCCGGACGAGCAGCAGCGCAACCAGGAGGAGGCGCGCACGTTGTACGAACTGCTGCAGGACCAGGTGATACCGACCTACTACAACCGCGGCAACCTGGGGTATTCGCCCGAGTGGATCCGCATCGCGCAGAAGTCGATGGCCACCATCCTGCCGCAGTTCAATGCGGCGCGCATGGTGGGTGAGTACCTGCAGAAGTTCTACCTGCGCGCCGCCCGCCAGGGCCTGCGTTTCGCCGACGACCAGTACCGCGGGGCGCGCGATCTGGCCGCCTGGAAGGCGCGCGTGCGCGCCGCATGGCCTGATGTCGCGCTGCGGCGCATCGACGTGCCGCGCACGCGCATTTCCTTCGGCGAGTCGGTGTCGCTGGAGGTGGGCGCCACGCTCAATGGGCTGGACCCGCGCGACGTGGTGGTCGAGGTGGTCTTCGGGCAGTCCGAGCGCGATGCCGGCACGGGTCCGCTGTCCTGCCGCGAGCTGTTGCCCGACGACGCGCCGATGGCGCTGGGCGAGCACCGCTTCTTGCTCAGGCTCGAGCCCGAACTGTGCGGCAAGATCGACTACCGCATCCGGTGTTTTCCGCGCCACGACCTGCTCACGCACCGCTTCGAGCCCGGCCTGATGGCGTGGTTGTAGCGGCGCTCGCCCACCGCGGCCGAAGTGGGAACCACGGGCAGTTTCTTTTTGTTGCATCGGCCTGCACCGATTCGTTGCGTGCGGTCAATCGACCGCAAATGCGGTCCTGGCCCAATGCCGGATATGCGAGATTCGATCAGGAACCGGGTTCGCGCCGTCTCTGTCGCCTTGGTTGCGGTGGCTGGTCTGGCCGGCGTCGCCACGGCGCAGGACCGGCACGACAACCAGAAGCGCGACGCCACCCAGCAGCGCGCGCCCGAGCAGCGGCCGCGTCCGCCCGAGGCGGGTTCGCGTCCACCCGAGCTGCGACCGCACGCGTCGCAGGCGAGCCCGCAGGTGCGTCCGCCCGGGCCGCCAGCGCGACCCGCGCAGGCCAGCCCGAACCCACGACCTCCCGTGGTGGGCGGCCGCCCCCCCCCCGCGGGCGCCCCCCCCCCCCCCGTGCCCCCCCCCCCCCCCCCGGGCCCGGACCCC
>JANMYG010000003.1:0-5512 GCA_031381865.1 Betaproteobacteria bacterium
ACCTGCACATGCCCGAGATGGACGGCTACGAACTGGCCGCGGCCATCCGCACGGCCGAGGCCGGCCAGCGCCACATGCCCATCGTCGCCTTGACCGCCACTGCGCTCAAGGGCGAGGCCCGGCGTTGCCTGGCCCTGGGCATGGACGGCTACATGACCAAGCCGGTGCAGCTCGCCGAACTCCGGGCCATGCTGGCCAAATGGCTGCCGGTCAGCGCCCCGCCTGGGGCGGTGGCGCATGCCGACGCAGTAGTCGAGCAAGGTTGATATGGTGGCCGAAGCGTGGTCAAGCCTGGAGGCCCGAATGGCGACCGGGCACAAGGTTCCGGTAGCGTCGCACGCAATATTGTTGAAGCGCGCGCATGACTGACGCCGCGATAGTGAAACCCGCATTACGCGCCGGTGCCACCACCGAAGCTGCTTTTGCCGGCTGGCCCGCATGGTTATTGATGCTGGCGCTTGCAGCGCTGTATTTCGTCACCGCGCGGCTCGGGTTGCTGCTGGCCATCCCCGGCGGGCATGTCACTCCGGTATGGCCGCCCTCGGGTATCGCGCTGGCGGCGCTGCTGCTGTGCGGGCGACGGGTCTGGCCGGGCATCTGGCTCGGCTCGTTCGCGGCCAACCTGTGGGATTTTTTCGGCAGCCCGACGGGCCTGGCGACCGAGGTCGCGACCTCGGCCATGTTCGGCGCCGGTGCCAGTGCGGCAGCGCTGCTTGGCGCATTTTTGCTGTTGCGCTACGTCGGACAACGAGCCCCGATGCAGCGCGTGCGTGACGTGTGGGCGTTCATGGCGCTGGGCGGCGCAGTGAGCTGCCTGGTCAGCGCGACGGTCGGCGTGACCACGCTGTGCTGGGCCGGGTTCGCGCCGTGGTCGGCCTACGGTGATGTGTGGCTGACCTGGTGGCTGGGCGACACGGCGGGTGTGTTTGTCGTGGCGCCACTGGTGCTGGTCTGGTTTCGCGGCAGCGTCCCGACCGACCGGGCCGCTTGGTTCGAGGTGGCGAGCTGCTTTGGCCTGCTGAGCGCGGCGACGGTCTACGTTTTTGCCCAGAACACCTTGCCACTCAGCGGCAAGCCGCTGGCGTTCGCCATCGTTCCATTCCTGGTCTGGCCGGCCGTGCGCTTTGGCCAGCGCGGGGCCACCAGTGCGATTGCACTGATCACGGTACTGGCCGTGTGGGGGACGATCCAAGGCTTCGGCCCGTTCGCTATCGGCACCCGCAACGAGTCGTTGTTGTTGCTCGAGTTGTTCCTCAGCGTGGTGGTGCTTACCGCGCTGTCGATTGCGGCGATCGTGACCGAGCGCGAACAGGCCGAGGCCGCGCGCCTGAGTGCGTTCCAGCAGCTGGAGGCACGGGTGCTCGAGCGCACGGCTGAATTGCACCGTGCCAATGCGGCGCTCGGCGCCGAAATTGCCGAACGCAAACTGGCCGAGACGGCCATGAAAAATAGCCAGACCTTGCTGACCGAAACCGGCAACATGGCCCATGTCGGCGGCTGGGACCTGTCGGTCGATACCCATGCGGTGACATGGACCGAACAGGTCTACCATATTCACGAGGTGGACGTGGGCGACGGAACGGTGCTTGCGACGGCGGTAAATTATTACGCGCCCACGTCCAGGCCGATCATCGAACGTGCGGTGCAGCGCGCCATCGAACACGCCGAGCCGTTTGACCTGGAGCTGGAAATCGTCACCGCCAAAGGCAACCACCGGTGGGTGCATACGGTTGGCAAGGCGGATCGGGAGCACCGCCGAATCTATGGTGCGTTCCAGGACATCACCGAACGCCGGCGCACGCAGGCGGCGCTGCTGGTGCACAACGAAGAGCTGGAGGGCAAGGTGGCGCAACGCACGGTCGAGCTGGTGCAGGCGCGCCATGCGGCCGAGCAGGCCAGCCGCGCCAAGTCGGCCTTTCTGGCCACCATGAGCCACGAGATACGCACCCCGATGAACGGCGTGGTGGGCATGATCGACGTGCTCGAACAAAGCAGCCTCAGGAGCGCGCAGGTCGAGGTCGTCAAGACCATCCGTGAATCGGCCTACGCGCTGCTGGGGATCGTCGACAACGTGCTCGACTTCTCCAAGATCGAGGCCGGCCAGTTCCAGGTGGACAACGAAGTGATGGACGTGTGCGGCGTGGTCGAAGGGGCGTGCGACACGCTGGCCTACCTGGCCGGCAAACAAGGCGTGGAGCTGGTGCTGTTCACCGATCCGCTGCTACCGGCGCGCTTGCTGGGGGACGCGACGCGGCTGCGCCAGGTGCTGCTCAATCTGGTTGGCAACGCGGTCAAGTTCAGCGCCGCGCAGGCGCGCGCGGGCCGGGTATCGGTGCGTGCCTGCGTGCTCGAGCGCGGCTTGCAACACGTGGTGCTGGAGTGCAGCGTGGCCGACAACGGCATCGGCATGGACCAGCCAACGCGCGCGCGGCTGTTCACCCCCTTCACCCAGGCCGACACCGGCACCACGCGGCGCTTTGGCGGCACCGGACTGGGCCTGAGCATCTCGCATGGCCTGGTCGAACTGATGGGTGGCGCGATCACGGTGGAAAGCGCACCGGGGCGGGGCTCGACCTTCACCGTGCGCCTGCCGCTGGCGCTGGCCGACAGCGGCCCGGCACCGGACGCCAGGCCGCAGGCCGGAGCGGTGGAGGTGGCCGGCCTGCGTTGCCTGGTGCTGGGTGGCGGCCCCGCGGCCGACGACCTGGCGCTGTACCTGGCACACGCCGGCGCGCTGGTGCAACCGGTGGCGGACCTGGCGGCGGCAACGCAATGGTTGGGCAGTTGTGCCAGCGGCCTGTGGATCGGCGTCATCGCCGGCGCGGCCCAGGCGCTGGACCAGACGCTGGCCGAGTTGCGCGCCGTGTGCCAAACGCGCGCGGACCTGGATGTGCGGTTTGTGGCGATCGAGCGCGGGCGTCGGCGCGGGCCGCGCGTGAAGGCCGACGATCTGGTCAGCCTGGACGGGGATGCGTTGCACCGCAGCGTGTTTCTGGAGGCGGTGGCGCTGGCGGCGGGACCGGTGGCGCGGCCGGCGCCGGCGCACACACCGCAGGACTCGTCGTTTGGTGCGGACACGGTGCCCGCGCCGCTGATGATGCAGGAAACCGGTTCGCGCGGCGCATCGATCCTGGTGGCCGAAGACCACGAGATCAACCAGAAGGTGGTGCTGCGCCAACTCGCCTTGCTGGGTTACACGGCCGACGTCGCCGGCACCGGGCGCGAGGCGCTGGAATGCTGGCAGCGCGGCGACTACGCCTTGCTGCTGACCGACCTGCACATGCCCGAGATGGACGGCTACGAACTGGCCGCGGCCATCCGCACGGCCGAGGCCGGCCAGCGCCACATGCCCATCGTCGCCTTGACCGCCAATGCGCTCAAGGGCGAGGCCCGGCGTTGCCTGGCCATGGGCATGGACGGCTACATGACCAAGCCGGTGCAGCTCGCCGAACTCCGGGCCATGCTGGCCAAATGGCTGCCGGCCGTGGTCAAGCCGCGGCCACACTGGCCGCAGCCACACTTGCCGGGGCCAGTCGCGCCGGTCACGGCCGCGCTGGTGCCGGCGCTCGACGTGCGAGTGCTCGAAGCCCTGGTGGGTGATGAGCCACACGTCATCGCGGAGTTCCTGCGCGACTTCCGCACCAGCGCGCGCCAGGCCGCGCCGCAGATCCGCGCGGCCTGTCTGGCGCATCAGGCCAGTGTGGTCGAAGCACTCGCGCACAAGCTCAAGTCCTCGGCCCGCTCGGTCGGCGCGCTGGCGCTGGGCGGGTTGTGCGCGCAGATGGAACAGGCGGCCCAGGCCGGCGCGGTCGATACCCTGATCCGACTGTGGCCGCGCTTCGAGGCCGAAATGGACGCGGTGGACGAAATGCTGGGCGCGGCGCTGGCATGAATCGGTGACCCCTGCCCAACCAGGAAGGACGGACATGGCTGACAAATCCGGCAAAGGCGCCGCCACAAACACCAGCGCGCAGGTGGCGCCCGCTATTCTGGTCGCCTCCGACAGCTCCAGTGACGCGGCGCTGGTGAAAAGTTTGCTCGGCGGGGCGTTCGACCATGTCTTCACATCCACCGTGGCGGACAAGGCGGTCGAAGATTTCGAAAGCCGGCTGCCCCAGGTGCTGGTGCTCGCCTTCGACGAACTGGCGAAGGCGGAGCGTTATTACCTGGGCCTGTATCGCCTCAGCCGCAAGATCCAGTCGCAACCCCACCGGACCGTGATCCTGTGCGACAAGGACGAGGTCAAAGAGGTGGCCGAGCTGTGTTTCAAGCAATCGTTCGACGACTATGTGTTGTTCTGGCCGATGAACCATGATGCGCAGCGTCTGCGGATGTCGGTCCACCACGCGTTGCGCAACCTGGCCGCGCGCCAGAGCAGCGGGCCGTCGGCCGCCGAATTTGCGGCCCAGGCGCGCCGCCTGGCGGAGCTGGAAGCACTGCTGGACCACCAGGTGGCAATGGGCGGGCAACGCATCGATGTGGCGCGCGGGGCGATTCAACAGGCCGAACAGGACATCGATGCGGCGCTGCACGGGTTTTCGCGCAGGTTGTGCGAAGGCGCGCTGCCGGCTGGCGTCGGACCCACGGATGCGACCGGTCTCGATCGGGAGGTGCACAAGCTGATCCGGGACGAAATCCACCCGCCGCTGAGGGTGGCGGCTGAATCGGTACAGCCAGTCCAGCACTGGGTGGACGATTTGCGCCAGCAGTGCGAGCCGCATCTCGAATCGGCGCGTGCGCTGAATGCATTGGCGGACCGTGTCCGGCCGATCGTCCTGATCGTGGATGACGACGATTTCCAGCGCAAGATCGTGGCCAGGATTCTGGAGTCGGAGAACTATGAGCTGTTGTTCGCCGCCAGCGGCATCGAGGCGCTGAATGTGCTGGGCAGAAGCCGCCCCGACCTCGTACTGATGGACGTCCTGATGCCGGGCATGGACGGCATCGAGACCACACGTCGAATAAAAGCGGTGCCGCAGCTCGCCAATTTGCCGGTGATCATGGTCACCGGCAAGAGCGAAGGGAACGTGGTGGTCGACAGTCTGCGGGCCGGTGCGGCCGACTTCGTGGTCAAACCGCTCGACCGTGAAAAACTGATTTCGAAGGTGGCGCGCTGGTCGCGTCCGAAGGCTACGCCGTTGGTTCGGCGCTGACCACCATGCTGTTCAGTTTGTCATGCCGGAAATGATCCGGCATCCATGGATTGCGGGTGCTGAAACCCCGGACCCTATCCGGGGCCGCAATGACATGGGTAAAGCGAACAGTATTGGCGCCAACCAGCATGCCGCCGCCGTGGCGGGCAATGTATATTGGAGAAAAATTGACAGGAGCAGCGCAAATGTGGTCGTTGAACCGGCTGCCGGCGGGGTTTCTGATCCGCGTCTGGCTTGCCATATTGCTTTTCCTCGGTGCCTGCGCTGCCTGCGCCGCCGCCGACGGCCCGGCCTGCAACCGGCCCTTGACGCTGGCGCTGCACGAACATGGGCTGCTGTATTCGGCCAGCACCGACAGC
>JANMYG010000058.1:0-4033 GCA_031381865.1 Betaproteobacteria bacterium
AAGGCGCGCCGCGCGTCGTCGATGCCGGCAACGTCGCCGTGCACGATCAGCCCGTAGGCACGCCCGGCCAGGTGCTGGGGATAGTTCCATCCGGCCATTTCGAGTTCCTTGGCCTTGCCGGCGTTCTTGCCGCCGGTCGACCGCATGGTGTGCGCCGACGGCGGCAATGCCGACCCCACGTCGACCGGCGGCAAGGACGCCGGCAAGGCCAAGGAACTCGAAATGGCCGGATGGGACTATCCCCAGCATCTGGCCGGGCGTGCCTACGGACTGATCGTGCATGGCGACGTCGCCGGCACCGACGACGCGCGGCGCGCCTTGTCGGACTGGCTCGACTGGATGGGTTTCATAGCCGCGGGCGCGCAGGCGCGGCTGGACCGCTACATCGGTTATTACGGCCCGTATGCGAGCAGCCACGAAGCACTGGACCGGGATACGCTGGTACAGGAGGAAGCGCGCAACGTGGCGCGCGCCGTGGCCAAGACGGTGGTGGAGCTGCGCGCCGGCCGGCTCGGCGCCGTGCAGCCGGCGCTGCGGCGCCCGCGTCCCAAATAACCCGAAATGGCGCCGGCCGGGCCGGACCGGGCCCACCCAAGGAGAATGCGCATGGATGAATACCGCCACCACGTATCGGGGTTCTTTGCCCATCCCGACGAGGCACAGGGCGCAGTCGCGACGCTGGTCGAACGCGGGTTGCCGCGCGAACGTCTGCGGCTGTTCGACGCGGACGCGTCGCCTCCCGCTCCCGTGGCGAAGGCGCAAAGCAACGAGGTGCTGAAAGACATGCTGGTCGACGGCGGCATCGGAACCGCGGTCGGCACCGGCATCGGCGCGCTGGCGCAGTTCGCCATCGTGGCGGCCAACGTGAGCCTGTTCGTGGCCAGCCCGCTGGTGGCCCCGCTGGTGATGCTGGGTTGGGGCGCCAGCGTCGGCGGCCTGATCGGCGCGGCGGCAGGCGCCGTCAAGCAGGACGGCGCTCAGGAAAAGGAAGGCTGGTTTTCAGCGCTGGTGGCCGACGCGATCGCCAGCGGGCAGGTCGTCCTGGTGGCCGAAACCCGCAGCGCGCAGGAAACCTCGATCGCCCGCGAAGTGATCAAGACCGCCGTGGGCGAATTCAAGGACGTCAGCACGGTGTGAGCGCCGCGCCGCGCCGCCAGCGTGCGGCGGCGGCAAGAGCACAAGCAAACGCCAGACCGCCAAAGGCTGCTGGCGACCCGTAGGGGGCCGGCCGCCGCGAGGCGGCGGCCTTGGGGCGCTCAATAACGCTGCGCGGCGCCGTTGGCGACCAGCACACGGTCGCCGACCCGGATGTCGGCGCTGCTGGATTGCGTGACCTGCTGGTAGGAGCCGTCGTTCATGCGGATGCTGATCCGGTAGGCGTCCGAGGTCTGCATGTTGCGTTTCTCGATCTCGTGCCCGGCGTAGGCGCCGCCGGCCGCACCGATGACGGTGGCGGCCGTGTTGCCACCGCCCTTGCCGACCTGGTTGCCGATGATGCCGCCGACGACCGCACCGACGATCGTTCCGGCGCCGACACCGCTGCCGCCGATGCCGGTGTTTTCCAGCCGCACGAGTTCGATCGTCTGAACCACGCCGTACTGCGTGTACGGGGCGTTCGAATAAGGCGTGCTGGGATAACTCGCAGCCGGGCTGGACGTGTAGCCCGGGCCGCTGGTGTTGGCGCAGGCGCCGAGCGCCAGCACAGCGGCAAGGCCGAGAGCGGTTTTGAGACTGGTGGTGGTGGTAGTGGTCATGGAATAGCTCCTGGGTGAGTTAATGAAGAAAGAAAGGAAGGAAGGAAGTGAGGATCGAAGGAATCAAACCGGCAAACACCGCGCCGGCCCGGCCTACTTCTTGAGGCTCATCTCGTTGCTCACGAGGGCCACGCCTTCGATGCCCCGCGCCACGAGGATGGCGCGGTCCATCTGGCTCTGGCTGTCGACGAAGCCACTGAGCTGGACTTCACCCTTGCGCGTGACTACGGCGATGTCGGAGCTCTTGACCTTTTCATCGGCGATCAGCGCCGCCTTGACCTGGGTCGTGACGATTCCGTCGTCGACCTTGTTGCCGACCGTGGTCGGCGGACCCTTGATCGCGACCTTGTTGTCGACGCCGGTGACGCCCTCGACCGCCCGCGCAACGGCAACCGCGCGGTCGATCTGCGCCTGGTTGTCGACGAAGCCGCTCAACTGCACTTCGCCCTTGCGGGTTTCGGTCTTGATGTCAAAGCTCTTGACGTCCGGGTCCGAAAGCAGCGCGGCCTTGACCTTGGTGGTGAGCACGCTGTCGTCGATTTCGGTACCGACCGAGGTGCGCGGCACGGCGGTGGCGGTTACCTCGGGTGCCTTGTTGCAGCCGGCAACTGACAGCGTCAGCACCCCGGCCAGTGTGGTGGTCAACAGCAGTGTTGCGACTTTGGGTTTCATGGCATGGCCTCCGGTTGAACGTTGTGGAACCTGGAGCCAAGCTTCGTCGGAGACGGCGGCCTTCTCTGTGCGTTCGCGCACATACGAAACAAAGGCTTTCATCTAGTCTGCAGCCATCCATGGAACCAGCCGCACCGGCGCCCGCCGCCATCTCGCAACCCACCCCGCAGGAGCTGGTCTTGTCGGGCTGCTGGACCGCGCGCTCCATCGGCGCGCTCGAGCGCCAGCTCGATGCGGTGCAGGCGCCGCAAGGCGCGCCGTTGGCGGCCGATGGCGCGCGCGTGCAAGCGCTCGACAGCGCCGGCGCATGGTTGCTGCAGCAGTTGCTGCTGCGCCTGCGCGGCGCCGGCACGGTGGTGACCGTGCGCGGGCTGCGCAGCGAATTTGCCACCTTGCTGGACGTGGTGGCGCAACGTGTCGCGCCGCCCGCTTCCACACCGGCTGCACCCGCCAACCGGCTGCTGCTGACGCTGGAGGGCGTCGGCCGCGCCGCCGCCGGCGCCGGCGAACAGGCCGTGGCGCTGCTGGCGTTCGTGGGCGAAAGCGCGCTGGCCTTTGCCGGCTGCCTGGCTCACCCCGGGCGCATGCGCTGGCGCCCGATCCTGTTCAACATACGCAGCGCCGGTTTCGACGCCCTGCCGATTGTCGGATTGCTGTCGTTCCTGCTCGGGATCGTCGTCGCCTACCAGGCGGCCGACCAGCTGCGCCGTTATGGCGCCAACATCTTTGTGGCGGACCTGGTCGGTTTGTCGATGCTGCGCGAGTTCGCGCCCCTGATGACGGCGATCATCATCGCCGGCAGATCGGGGTCCGCCTACGCGGCGCAGATCGGCACCATGGCCGTGACCGAGGAGATCGACGCCATGCGCACGATCGGCATCGCGCCGCTGGAGTTGCTGGTGCTGCCCAAGGTGGTTGCGCTGGTGATCGCGCTGCCGCTGCTGACCGTGTTCGCCGATCTGCTGGGCGTGTTCGGCGGCATGGTGATGGCGCGCGTCCAGCTCGGCGTGTCGTACAGCGAGTTTCTGGACCGTTTCGCCAAGGCCATCAGCGTCACCTCGTACCTGATCGGCATTGGCAAGGCGCCGGTGTTCGCCGCCATCATCGCGGTGGTCGGCTGCTTTCAGGGCATGCGCACCAAGGGCGGCGCCGACAGCGTGGGGCGCCAGACCACCCGCGCCGTGGTGCAGGGCATCTTCCTGGTGATCGTCGCCGACGCCCTGTTCTCGATCGCGTTCAGCGTGCTGGAGCTCTGAGATGAGATTCACGCGAGCCAGGTGCCCACGCGGCACGCACACCACACCGACTGCTGTCGGCCCATTGCGGTCGTCGGCCAGCCCGGCAGAAATTGCCATAGCGGCCAAGGCTGTCGTCCCGGCGCAGGCCGGGATCCAGGATCGCCCAGGTTGTCGCAAGTCATGCCACGTGTGCTGCCTCACCGCGTCGCGCCAGGCGGCACCCGGCGTGGGCTCACACTGGGGCGGTCGGTGCTGCGCCCGACTGCCCTGCGGTGCTCGCCCAGGGGTCGCATCGCGGAACTCGCTGCGTTCGCTGCGCTCTCTGCGCTCGGACAACCGCGATGAGAATGATGACGAAGCGCGCTGCGC
>JANMYG010000069.1:0-9283 GCA_031381865.1 Betaproteobacteria bacterium
CACGCCAGGACCTGGCACGCGGGCAGGGCGGCGCCACCGACCTGCAGCAGCTGCGCCAGCCAGCTTGCCGACGCCGAGCCGATACCGTGCAACAACACATGTGTGACCGGGCCGGTGTAACCGGGCGAACAAGCGCGGCGAAACTGCACCACACCTTGCGGCGTGCGGGCGCTCGCGGGCGCGAACTGTTCAAGTTGTTCGGTCAGCGACATGGTGCGAAAGTGCGGGCCTGCATCGGATCGACGGCCGCGTTTCAACCACGCTTGATCCGGGTCAGCGGGCTGTCGGGCGGGTACACCGGTGTGATCGGCTTGGGCGAACCGAGCATCACGCACATCAGTGCGTCCTCGTCACCGATGTTGATCTCTTCGCGGTAGACGCCGGGCGGCACCGAGATCAGGTCGCGCTCCCTGAGCACCGACTCCCAGCGCTGGCCGTCTTTTTCGCAGACCACCTTCATCATGCCGCGCATCACGAAAAACACCTCCTCCACGTCGTAGTGGATGTGCGACGGGCCTTCGTGCCCGGCCGGAATGACCATGGTCGAGAAGGTGAAGTGCGCGGCCGGCACGGTGTTGCTGTCGCTCGCCACGCCGGTACCGCCGGTTCCCATGTAGCGCATCTGGGCGCGCCGGTACTTGGGGTCGTAGTCGGCCTGGAACTTGAGCGCGTCCCAGTCGTAACGGCGCGTCGCATAACGCGCGACGCGGCTCTCGAGCCATTGGGCGAAGCCCTGGCCGTCTGGCTGCAACATGCTGGCCTGGGTTTCGGCTTCCGGCGCGATATTGGCGTCGAGCAGGCCGCGCGGATTGAAGACGGGCTGGTTGGCGGCGGCGGTGGTATTCATCGGCGATTCCTTTGATCTATAGAAGCAGTTAGTTGGTCTGGGCCAACACGCTGCGGTGAGTGCCGGTCATGCATCTGGTTCCCATGTTCGAGCTGTTCAATGCATGACGAAACCGCCGTTGACCGGCAGCAGTTGTCCCGTGATGAAGCCGCTGGCACGGGTTAGCAGGAACAGCGCCGCGGCGGTGACGTCTTCGGGCACCTGCGCCCGGGGCACGGCGCGCCCCTGCAGGTAATACTGGTGGCGTTCGGCGGGCACGTATTCGGTCGACTCGCCCAATACCAGGCCCGGTGCAATCGCATTCACGGTGGTGCCCTGCGGCCCCATTTCCCGCGCCATGCCACGGGTCATGGCGATCACGGCGCCCTTGCTGGCGATGTAGGCCATCAGCCGCGGTGCGCCCCACAAGGCGGTGTCGGACGCCACGTTGACAACGCGCCCGCTGCCGGATGCCGCAAGGTGCGGCTGCGCCGCCACCGTGACCAGCCAGGTGCCGCGCACATTGACCTGCATCACCCGGTCCCAGGTGTCGGCGTCCAGCTGCTCCATGGTCTTGCCGCCGGAGTCGGTGATGGCCGCGTTGTTGATCAGGCCGTCCAGCCCGCCTATGGCACGCGCGGCCGCATCGACTCCGGCGCTGATCGACGCGGCATCCGACAGATCCATCGGCACGTAATACGCGGCGGCACCCAGTTCGCACGCCAGCGCCTGGCCGCGCTCGTGCAACACGTCGCTGACCACGACCAACGCGCCGGCCGCGACCAGCGCACGCGCAAACGACTCGCCCAGCCCGCGCGCCGCGCCCGTGACCAGCACCCGGCGGCCGTCGAGCCTGATTTCGGCGCTCATCGGAGCACCTCCGGGCTGCGCGCTTGCTTGGGGCTGCCCGGTGTGGCGCTCATGAAAACAGCCATGATCTTGTGGTTCTTGCCCAAAAAAGACGGCAGGCAGGCTTCGACAAGCTCAGCCCGAACGGTGTCGTGGGTTGCGAAAGGCGCCGTGCCCGTGCCCTTGCCCTTGCCCTTGCCCATGCCCATGCCCATGCCCATTCGCATGCCCATGCCCATTCGCATGCCCATGCCCATGCCCATGCCCATGCCCATGCCCATTCCCATTCCCATCCCCATACTCAGCTGGCACGCCGCTGGGCGCTGGGCAGGTAATGCAACACCTTGCGTTCGGCCAGCACCACCGCGTAGTAGGCAACGATGCCGATCACGGTCAGCGCCGCGATCACCACGAACGATGCGGCCGTGTTGCCCTGGCCCTCGAAGAACACCAGCATGTAGCCCAGCCCCTGGTTGCCACCCACCAGCTCGCCCACGACCACACCGATGACCGCCAGTGTGCTGGCGATACGCAGGCCCGAGAACAGGGCCGGCAATGTGGTCGGGTACTCGACCATCGAGAACACCTGCAAGCGGGTGGCCGAGAACGAGCGCGCCAGGTTGATCATGTCGTGGTCCATCGTGCGCATGGCCGACAACACGTTGATCAACACCGGGAAGAACACGATCAGAATCGCCACCAGTATCTTGGGATAGACGGTGTAACCCAGCCACATCACGAACAGCGGCGCAAACGCCACCTTGGGCGCGATCTGCAACGCCAGCAGGTACGGCGACAACACCGCCTCGACCTGCGGCGAGACACCGAGCGCGTAGCCGATCAGTGCACCCAGGATGGAGCCAAGCACAAAACCGGTCACCACCTCTAGCGACGTGATCCCGGCATGCCACAGCAGTCGTTCGCTGTCCCAGATGCGCGCGCCCTCCGCCACCACCTTGGTCAGCGGCGGCAACACGAATTCGGGCACCCCGAGCCAACCCGGTCCGAACTGCCACAACAACAGGAACACCAGCAGCACCGCGAAGCTCCATGCCGCGGTCACCATCGCTGACGGTTGGTCGGACATCGGCCGGCTCCCCTATTTGGCCGACACGAACTGGTTCGTGTACAGGTCCTTGAGCGGCGCGGCCGCCGGCACCACACCGTTGGCGACATAGAACTTCTGCAGCTCGGCCAGCCGCGCTTCGTCCATCATTCCCGGCACCTTCTGGTTCAGGTAGACGTATTTGTTGTACATCGCAAAGGTCTGCTCGATGCTGGCCTCCTTGCCCTTGTGCACCGTCACATGGTCGACATAAGCCCTGGCTGCTTCCTTGGGGTTGGCCATGATGTCGCGCATGCCCTTGAGCGTGGCGCGCACCAGCTTCTGCACCAGTTGCGGGTTCTTCTGGATCGTCTCGTCAGACGCCACGATGGCCTGCGCCATGCTCTTGAAATAGACGTCGGCGGGCAGGATGTCGACTTCTGCACCGGCTTCCATGGCGGTCACGGTCCAGTCCGGAACCGCCGCCATCGCGCTCGCCTTTTTGGCGGCAAACTGCTGCCACACACCGGCCGGGCCGGCGGCCTGAATATTGACGTCGTTCTTGGTCAGACCGACTTTGCTCAGCATGCCCAGCAGCGCGTAGTAGGTGGTGTCGGTGTAGGCCAGCACGGTCACGGTCTTGCCCTTGAGCTCGCGCGGGCTCTCGATGCGTTCGCCCTTGTGGCTGACCAGCTGCATCAGCGAACCCGACCCCAGCACCGCCACCGCCTTGACGGGAATACCCTGGGCGCGCGCGATGATCGGGGTATCACCGATGGCGCCGCCGATGACCGCGTTGCCTGCCCCCACCTGCTTGGCCACGTCCACACCGCCGCGCGCCGCGACGAACTTCACGTCCAGCCCCTCGGCCCTGTAATAACCCTTGGCCTGCGCCAGCATCCAGGGCCCGAACGCCGGCAGCGTACCGGGCGCCGGCAACAGGTAGGTGACCTCCTGCAGCGCCTGGGCCGGTGCTGCCACGGGAGCCAGCAGGCCGGCCGCGGCACACACTGCCAGGCAGGCCCGGCGAGAAATGAAGGCAGAGGGGGTCGAGTCGAGATGCATGGGAGGCTCCGGAGTGTGGGGTGCTGGAGGTGGTGAAGATCAATGGACTTCGGTGTTGGCGTCGAGCTTGAGCATGTCCATCAGTTGCGAGATCAGCGGGGCGACCATGTCGTGCGTGCGGCGCTTCATCGGGTTGTTGCGACCCGGGATCTTGACGGTGATTTGCTCGACGATGGTGCCGGGGCGCTCGCTCATCACCAGGATGCGGTCCGACAGCGCCACCGCCTCGGCCAGGTCATGCGTGATGAACAGCACCGTCTTGCCTTCCTCGGCAACGGTGCGCGCCAGGTCCTGCTGCAGGATCATCTTGGTCTGCGCGTCGAGCGCCGAGAACGGCTCGTCCATCAGCAGCACCAGCGGGTCGACCGCCAGCGTGCGGGCCATCGCGGCGCGCTGGCGCATGCCGCCCGAGAGCTGGTTCGGATAGTGGGCGCCGAAACCGTGCAGGTGGCACTGCACTATCAGTTTGTCGGACACCCGGCGCCGCTCGGCGGCCTTCACGCCACGCAACTCCAGCCCGAACTCGATGTTCTGGGAAATCGTGCGCCAGGGCATCAGCAGGTCTTTTTGCAGCATGAAGGACACGTGGCGGTTCGGTCCTTCGACCGGCTCGCCGGCGACCTTGACGGTACCCGCGCTGGCCTTGGCCAGGCCGGCGCCCATGTTGAGCAGGGTGCTCTTGCCGCAACCGGAGGGGCCGATGATCGACACCACTTCGCCCGGTGCAATGGCGAAGCTGACATCCCGCGCGGCCAGCACCTCCATCGACTTGCCACGCGCCGCGAAACGCTTCTCGACCCCGATGAACTCGATCGCCGCGACACCGGGGGGCGGCACGAACTGGTTCATGCGGCCACCGCCTGCATCGGCACCTGAACCGAGACCCGGCCGTCCACCACGCGTACCGGGAAGCAGCGGATGTCGCGCTGGCCCATTTCGTTCAGGCATCTGCCGGTGGCGATGTCGAACCGGGCCGCATGCAGCGGGCATTCGATGACGCCGTTTTCCTGGAAACCCTGCGACAAGATCGCAAATGCATGCGGACACACGTCGTCGATCGCATGCACCTGGTCATCCAGCAGAAACAGGCCCACGGCCTGGCCTTGGACTTCGACCCCGAGCGGAAAGTCCGGGTCCAGCTGGTCGCGGGCGGCGACGTCGTGCCATTCGGGGCTTGGATTTTCAGGTTGCATGTTCTGGCGAATCTTTGATGTCAGAAAGAAGGTAAGTAGCAGCTAATTTGTCTAGCCAATGAAACATTGATTCATCAATGAGTCATTATTCGCCACTGGATCGACCACGTCAATTCAAAGTTGACTTGATTTGTCGGGTATGCGCCGCCCGCATTCCACTGTGTCGCGCGGCCGCACCCGCACGCGCGGCCGACCGGCCTGCGGCAGGTTGTTGTCCGATAGCTTGGGCGGCAGGCCTGTTACTGCCAGTTCGCAACAATCACGGGGTTCAACTGGCTGGCGTATGGAGCCGACAATGTTGTTTCCCCTGCTGGAGGTGGCGCAAAACCAGCCATCGCGCTAACCAGGTTCTGCACCTGGCTGTCCAACAGCGTCTGGCCATTGCTGGTCTTGAACTGCTCGACATGGTATTGGTTGCCCAGATACCAGTTGGTGAGCGCGAACTTGTCGTCGGTCCCGATCACACTGACTTCCAGATTGTTGCCCACCTGGCGAAACCACAACTGATCGGCAGCGATGCCGGCGTCGAAGCGCGCGACGTCTGTATTGCCCGCGGTTGCGTCACTCTCGTTGATGGTGTCGCTGCCATGTCCTCGCCTTAGCCAGTAGGTGTCGTTGCCCAGCCCCCCGGCCAGTGTGTCGTTGCCGCCTCCCCCGTCCAGCGTGTCGTTGCCGGCGTCGCCCGTGAGCGCGTCGTTGCCGACATCACCATAAAGCATGTCGTCGCCGGCGCCACCGCTAATGGTGTCGTTGCCCAGTCCGCCGTTTATGGTATCGGCCGCGCTGGTACCACGCAGGTTGTCGGCCAGATCCGTGCCTACCAGCGTGCGCGCCGTGATCTCGGGCAAACCCCACACCGTGCCGTCGGCAAACTCTATGCGCTGCAGTCCGTTGTACTGGTTGGCAGGATTGTCGTAGTCATAGACCCCACGCACGGTGATCTTGTCGCTGTTTCCCGCAATGCCCAGCTCCAGTGAGGCATAGGCCGCATTGTTGGGGTCGGTGCGGCTGAAGTCGCCGTCATAGACGCGCCTGGCCACGATCATGGAAGCATCGACACCGGCCTTGAAGCGCAGCGTGTTGAGCTTGCCCGCCGTCATATCGGATAGGTAGCCCACGGTGTCCTGACCATCGCCCAGGCCGAACAGGTAGGTGTTGTTGCCGAGACCACCGGCCAAAGCGTCGTTGCCGGCCCCACCGTCGAACGTGTCGTTGCCGTTGCCGCCGGTCAGGGTGTCGGCGCCGGCGCCACCGGTCAACAGGTCGTTGCCGTCGCCACCGTTCAATATGTCGTTGCCGTCCCCGCCATCCAGCGCATCATTGCCCGCGTCTCCCGCAATCACGTCATTGCCGGCCCCGCCATTCAGCGTGTCGTCACCATTGCCACCGCCTATGCTGTCATTGCCCAGTGCGCCGTTGATGGTGTCGGCGGCAGCGGTACCACGCAGGTTGTCAGCCAGATCCGTGCCTACCAGCGTGCGCGCCGTGATCTCCGGCAACCCCCACACCGTGCCATCGGCAAACTCGACCCGCTGCAAACCGTTGTACTGGTTGGCAGGATTGTCGTAGTCGTAGGTGCCACGCACGGTGATCTTGTCCGTGGTGCCGGCGATGCCGAGTTCCAGCGAGGCATAGGCTGCATTGTTGGGGTCGCTGCGCTCGAAGTCACCGTCATAGACCCGGCGCGCCACGATCATGGAGGCGTCAATGCCAGCCTTGAAACGCAGGGTGTTGAGCTTGCCGGCCGACAGGTCGGAGATGTAGCCTACGGTGTCCTGCCCATCACCAAGCCCGAACAGGTAGGTGTTGTTGCCCAGGCCACCAGCAAGAGCGTCGTTACCCGCTCCCCCGTCCAGCGTGTCGCTGCCGTTGCCTCCCGTGATCATGTCGGTACCGGCGCCACCCATGAGCAGGTCGTTGCCGTCACCGCCGGTGAGGGTGTCATTGCCGTCGCCGCCGTCCAGCGTGTCGCTGCCGGCGTCGCCCGCAATCACGTCGTTGCCGGCGCCGCCGCTCAAGATGTCGTCACCGTTGCCGCCGCCAATGCTGTCGTTGCCGAGCCCGCCGTTTATGGCGTCGGCGGCAGTGCTGCCGCGGATATTGTCCGCGCCATCCGTGCCCAGCATGGTGCGCGCCGTGATCTCGGGCAATCCCCACACGGTGCCGTCGGCGAATTCCACCCGCTGCACGCCGTTGTACTGGTTCGACGGGTCGTCGTAGTCGTAGGTGCCACGTACGGTGATCTTGTCAGCGGTGCCGGCGATGCTGAGTTCCAGCGAGGCATAGGCCGCGTTGTTGGGGTCGCTGCGGCTGAAGTCGGCGTCATACACGCGCCGCACCACGATCATGGCAGCATCGACGCCGGCCTTGAAACGCAAGGTGTTGAGTTTGCCCGCCGTGAGGTCGGATATGTAGCCCACGGTGTCCTGCCCGTCGCCCAGCCCGAACAGGTAGGTGTTGTTGCCCACGCCACCAGCCAGAGCGTCGTTGCCAGCCCCGCCGTCCAGCGTGTCGTTGCCATTGCCTCCCGTGAGGGTGTCGGTTCCGGCACCACCGGCGAGCAGGTCGTTGCCATCACCACCCGTCAAGGTGTCGTTGCCGTCGCCGCCGTCGAGTGCATCGTTGCCGGCATCACCGGTCAGCGTGTCGTTGCCGGCGCCGCCACTCAAGCTGTCGTCGCCATTGCCCCCGCCAATGGTGTCGTTGCCGAGCCCGCCGTTTATGGCGTCAGCGGCAGTGCTGCCGCGGATATTGTCTGCGCCATCCGTGCCCAGCATGGTGTGCGCCGTGATTTCGGGCAATCCCCAGACGGTGCCGTCGGCAAACTCGATACGCTGCAGGCCGTTGAACTGGTTGGCGGTGTCGTCGTAGTCAAAGACACCGCGCACGGTGATCTTGTCGCTGGTGCCGGTTATGCTGAGTTCCAGCGTGGCGTAGGCCGCGTTGATGATATCGGCGCCCGCGTTCGAGCGGATGAAGTCGACGTCATAGACGCGTCTGGCCACGATCATCGACGGGTCTATGCCGGCTCCAAAGCGCAGCACATTGAGCTTGCCCACTGTGAAGTCGGAGATGTAGCCCACGGTGTCCTGCCCGTCGCCCAGCCCGAACAAGTAGGTGTTGTTGCCCAGCCCTCCGGTCATCAGGTCATTGCCCGCGCCGCCTTGCAGCGTGTCGTTGCCGTTGCCACCTGTCAGGGTGTCGGCCCCTGCGCCGCCGGTCAGCAGGTCGTTGCCGTCACTGCCGCTGAGTGTGTCATTGCCGTCGCCCCCATCCAGGGCGTCGTTGCCGCTGTCACCGGTGAGTGTGTCGTTGCCGGCGTCACCAAAGAGCGAGTCGTCGCCGGCACCAGCGCCAATGTTGTCGTCGCCAAGTCCGCCGCTGATGCTGTCAACCATGCTGCTGCCACGCAGGTTGTCCGCCAGGTCCGTGCTTTGCTGGGTACGCGCGGTGATTTCCGGCAGCCCCCACACGGTGCCGTCGGCAAACTCGATACGCTGCAGGCCGTTGAACTGGTTGGCGGTGTCGTCGTAGTCAAAGACACCGCGCACGGTGATTTTGTCGCTGGTGCCGGTTATGCCGAGTTCCAGCGTGGCGTAGGCCGCGTTGATGATATCGGCGCCCGCGTTCGAGCGGATGAAGTCGACGTCATAGACGCGTTTAGCCACGATCATTGATGGGTCTATGCCGGCTCCAAAGCGCAACACATTGAGCTTGCCCGCGGTGAAGTCGGAGATGTAGCCCATGGTGTCCTGGCCGTCGCCCAGCCCGAACAGGTACACGTTGTTGCCCAGGCCACCCAGCAGGCTGTCATTGCCCGCACCGCCGTCCAGTGTGTCGTTGCCGCTGCCCCCGGTCAGGATGTCGGTACCGGCGCCGCCCTTGAGCAGGTCGATGCCGTAACCACCGTTCAATGTATCGTTGCCGTCGCCGCCGTCGAGCACGTCGTCGCCAGTGTCACCGGTGAGCGTGTCGTTGCCGGCACCGCCGTTCAAGGTGTCGTCGCCAGCGCCACCGCCGATGGTGTCGTTGCCAAGCCCGCCGGCTATGCTGTCGGCCGCGCTGGTACCGCGCAGGCTGTCAGCCAGATCCGTGCCCTGCAAGGTACGCGCGGTGATTTCGGACAGGTCCCACACCGTGCCGTCGGCAAACTCGATACGCTGCAAGCCGTTGTACTGGTTGTTCGGGTCGTCGTAGTCGTAGGCGCCACGCACGGTGATCTTGTCGCTGGTGCCGGCGATGCCGAGTTCCAGCGAGGCGAAGGCCGCGTTAATGGGGTCGCCACGGTCGAAGTCGGCGTCGTAC
>JANMYG010000092.1:0-1561 GCA_031381865.1 Betaproteobacteria bacterium
AGAGTCGTCGGACCCGCATTGCCGAACACGGAACCGACCCATGAAAACCGTCAAGTCCTTCCCGCGCAAGGTGCGCGAAATCCCCAACACCTTCATCACATTGCCCGACGGCACGAAGCTGGCGGCGCGCATCTGGATGCCGGCGGACGCCGAGAAGAAACCGGTGCCGGTGATACTGGAATACCTGCCCTACCGCAAGCGCGACGGCACGCATGTGCGCGATGCCTTGACGCACCCCTACATCGCCGGCCACGGTTATGCCTGCGTGCGGGTGGACATGCGCGGCAACGGCGACTCCGACGGCCTGATGTTCGACGAATACACGCAGCAGGAACTGGATGACGCGGTGGACGTGATCGCGTGGCTGGTGCGCCAGCCCTGGAGCACCGGGCGGGTCGGCATGATGGGTATTTCGTGGGGCGGCTTCAACAGCCTGGAGGTGGCGGCCCTGCGCCCGCCCGGCCTGCAGGCCATCCTCACGCTGTGCTCCACCGACGACCGCTACAGCGACGACATCCACTACAAGGGCGGCTGCCTGCTGAACGAGAACCTGGGCTGGTCGGCCACCATGTTCGCCTACTCCTCGCGCCCGCCGGACCCGGCCCTGGTGGGCGAGCGCTGGCGCGCCATGTGGCTGGAGCGGCTGCACTCCGAGCCGCTGCTGGCGATACCGTGGCTGCAGCACCCGCACCGCGACGCCTACTGGAAACACGGCTCGGTGAACGAGGACATCGGCGCCATCCAGGCCGCCGTGCTGGCCGTGGGCGGCTGGAACGACGCCTACACGAATGCGGTGCCGCGCCTGGTGGGCACGGTGCAGGCGCCGGTCAAGGGCATCATCGGGCCGTGGGCCCACAGGTACCCGCATTTCGCAGTGCCCGAGCCGCGTATCGGCTTTCTGCAGGAGGCGCTGCGCTGGTGGGACCGGTGGCTCAAGGACGCCGATACCGGCGTCGAGAACGACCCCGCGTTTCGCACCTACATCATGGACCTGCGCCGCCCCGGCGCCTCGGTGACGCACATTCCCGGGCGCTGGGTCAGCGACGCCTCGTGGCCGGGCGACCGGCACGAACTGCGCCGCCTGTACCTGAACCACGACGCTCTGGGCCAGGCCCGGGGGCCGGCCACCCGGCGCACGCTGGCGTCGCCGCAGACCACCGGCGCCGACAGCGGCGAATACTGCATCATCTGGCTCGGCCCGGAGTTCCCGGGTGACCAGCGGCACGACGACGCGGGCTCGCTGACCTTCGACAGCGCGCCGCTCACGGCCGATGCCGACCTGATGGGTGCGGCCGTGCTGCACCTCAAGTTCAGCGCCGACAAGCCGGTGGCCAACGTGGCGGTGCGGCTTAACGCCGTCTGGCCCGACGGCGCCGTGTCGCGGCTGAGTTACGCGGTGCTCAACCTGTGCCACCGCGACAGCCACGAGCACCCGCAGCCGCTGGAGCCGGGCAAGGCCTACACGGTGCGGATCCAGCTCGACGACGTGGCGTACAAGCTGCCCAAGGGCCACCGGTTGCGCGTGTCGGTCTCCACCAGCTACTGGCCGCTGATCTGGCCG
>JANMYG010000106.1:0-18164 GCA_031381865.1 Betaproteobacteria bacterium
TGTTCATCAAGCTCGGCGCCGAGCCTGCGCCTTTGCTGCTCGGTTTCATCCTCGGCCCGATGATGGAAGAGAACCTGCGCCGCGCACTGCTGCTTTCGCGCGGCGACTGGAGCGTGTTCGTGACGCGTGGCCTGTCGGCCAGCCTGCTCGCGGTCGCGGCCCTGCTGCTGGTGATCGTGTTGTTGCCGGCGGTGAAGAAGAAACGCGAAGAGACCTTTGTCGAAGATTGACCAGTTTTGACGCGTTCGCACACGGCACCCTCGGGTGCCGTGTGCGTTTTCAGCCGGTGGTTGCAAGGTCGGCCGTGCGTGACAATCCGGGCCTGAGCCATTCACGAGCGTAGTTTCCAATGCAAAAGACGCACCAGCCGACACAGCACCCGCAACGGGTGCCGCTGCACAACGAGATCCACGCCCGCCCGCCAGAGGCGATGCAGGCGCCGCTGGCGATTTCCCACGTGGTGATGGTTTGCGACGCATCCGAACTGGACGCCAGCCGCGTCCATGTGGCGAGCCTGCTGCGCGACCACCATCTGCCCCAGCCGGACGCCGGCTCGACGCACCTGCGCATGGATGTCGGTGCGTTCCGGTTGCGCTGGGAACTGCACACCGAGTTCGTGACCTGGACCTTCATCCAGGCGGCGCCGTTGGAGTCCTTCGGCGACCGTGAACCGTCCGCGGCGATCGACGTCGTTGCGCGCGAATGGTTCGCCGGCTTGCCGGGGCGTTGTCTCTCGGCATTGCATCTCTGGGGGTTGCCGGCCACCGGGATCGGCGCCGGCGAGCTGGTCCGCCATGTGCTGCATGAAGACACCCTCGTTGCCTCGACCGTGGCGGGCGGTCTGGGCGAGGTCTATACCGACTTCGCCATTCACGCGGACGGTTTTTCGCGCATGGTGCTGCTGGCCGGCAGCATGACGCCGCGCCGTCTTGGCCGGCTGGTGCAGCGCTTGCTCGAGATCGAAACCTACCGCATGGTGGCGCTGCTGGGCCTGCCCGCGGCGCGTTCGGCATCCGCCGTGCTGGCGTCGGCCGAACGCGAACTGGCCGAACTGGCACAAGCCATTCGCACTGCGGTGCGCGACGACGAGCCGATGTTGCTGGACCGCCTGACCCGTCTGGCCGGGCAGGTGGAGAGCCAGCATGCGATGAGCCATTCACGGCTTTCCGCCAGCGCCGCCTATTTCGAGCTGGTGGATCGGCGCATCGACGACATCGCCGAGTCGCGCCTGGCCGGGCTGCAGACCATCCGCGACTTCATGGACCGCCGCCTGACACCGGCGCGCAGTACCTGCGAATGGGCCGCGCGCCGGCAGGACGCGTTGTCGCAGCGGGTTTCACGCATCAGCAATCTGCTGCGCACGCGGGTGGAGATCGAGCAGCAGCAAAGCAGCCAGGCGCTGCTGACCACCATGAACCAGCGCCAGGACATGCAGCTCAAGCTGCAGTCGACGGTCGAGGGCTTGTCGGTGGCGGCGATCACGTACTACATCGTCGGGCTCGTGAGTTACCTCGCCAAGGCCGCGCAGGCGCTGGGCTGGCCGTTCAGCCCCGAGAGCAGCGCGGCAACTGCGATCCCGCTGGTGGCGATCTCGGTGTGGTGGTCCTTGCGCCGCCTGCACAAGCAGCTGCACCGGTCGCTGGTGCGCGACGCCGCGCCCTGAAGTGTTCGAGCGCGCAAGGCGCTTGGGCGCCGCCGTGTTGCCGTCTGCGTCTGTCAGAGGTTGGGATCGAGCATCGATTGCCGCAGCCGGTTCGGCGCCAGCGCGCCAGCCGAGTCCAGGATCGGGTAGGCGATCGAGCAGATATGGGAATTGATCCGCTTGAGGTCACTGATCAGGTCCAGATGCAGTGAGCTGGTTTCGATGCTCTGTACCGTGTTCACCGCGAGGCGCCCCAGGTGGGTCGACGCGTACTCGCGCTCGAGGTCGCGAAAGCGCGTTTTTTCCTCGAGCAGTTTTTGCGCGTCACGCACGTTGCCGTGCAGGAAGACACTCATGCCCAGGCGCAGGTTCTCGACCAGCCGGTTGTGCAGGTCGCAGATTTCGGCCATGCCCGCTTCCGAGAATTCGCGTCCCGGATTGATCTTCTTGTCTTCGATGTCGATCAGGATCCGTTCGACGATGTCGCCGATCTGCTCCATGTTGATCGTGAAGCTGATGATGTCGGTCCAGCGCCGGCCTTCGTTCTCGCTCAGGGCCTCGCGCGATATCTTGGTCAGGTAGTACTTGATGTCGGTGTAGAGCTCGTCAACCGTGTCGTCCATGGCGCGCAGGTCCTGCGACAACTTGCGGTCGTTGTGTTTGATCACGCGCAGCATTCCGGTCAGCATCGACTCGACCACGTCGGCCTGGTGCATGGCCTCGCGCACGGCGCAAGAGATGGCCAGCGAGGGTGTGGCCAGGGCGCTCGCGTCGAGGTGGCGCTGGCGCCCGGCCACGGTGCCGCGTTCGGGCTTGGGCAAAAGCTTCTCGCACCAGCGCGCGACAACCTGCGTCAAACCGATGAAGATGCAACCGACCACCAGGTTGAAGCTCAGGTGAAACACGACCACCAGGGTCGCCAGGTCGGGCATCCACTGGCGCATGTTCTGCAGCCACAAGCCGACGAAGGGCGCCGCGACGGCAATGCCGATGACCTTGAACACCAGGTTGCCCAGTGGCACCTGGCGCGTCTGGATGCTGGCGTTGAGCGTCGTGAGCACTGCCAGCAGGCCGCTGCCCAGGTTGGCCCCGAGCACCAGCCCCAGCGCGACGTCGATCGGTATGACGCCGCTGGTCGCCAGCGTGGCCGTCAGCAGCACGATCGCCAGGCTCGAATAGGACAGCACCGACAGCAGGGTGCCGACGGCGATCTCGAGCAGCAGGTCGCTGCTCAGCGTCCCGAGCAGTGCCTTCACCGCAGGCGCCTTGGTCAGCACTTCGGCCGATACCTTCACCAGGCTCAAGGCCAGCAGCATCAGCCCCAGGCCGATCAGGATGCGCCCGATCCGCCCGACCGTGGTGGACTGGCGGGCGATGAACAGCACCACGCCGACAAAAATGAACAGTGGCGACAGCCACGACAGGTCGCGGGAAAACACCACGGCCATCAGGCTGGTGCCGATATCGGCGCCCAGCATTGCGGCCAATGCCGACGGCAGCGACATCAGGCCCTGGCCCACAAACGAGGCGACGATCAGTGCCGTGGCCGTACTCGACTGCACCAGCGCCGTGACACCGAGCCCGGACATGACGGCGGTGGCGCGGTTGCTCACACTCTTGGCCAGAATATTGCGCAGGCTGGCCCCAAACACCCGCAGGATGCCCGTGCGAACCAGATGGGTGCCCCATACCAGCAGGGCGATGGCGGCAAGAAGGTTGAGAAGGTGCGTCAAGCGGTTCCTTACCTGGCGCGCCGGACCCGTTGCACTTCATCCAGGATCAGGGCTGCCGCTCCGATGGTAATCGCGCTGTCGGCCACGTTGAAAGAGGGAAAATACCAGCCTGCGTAGTGGAACTGCAGGAAGTCCACGACATAACCGTACGCCAGCCGGTCGATCACGTTGCCGATGGCGCCGCCCAGAATGCAGGCGAGCGCGAACGAGAACAGCTTCTGGCTGGAATGGGACCTGAGCATCCACAGGATGAACAGCGCCGCGACCAGCCCGATGGCCGTGAAGAACCAGCGCTGCCAGCCCGAGGCGCCGGCCAGGAACGAAAACGCCGCGCCCACGTTGTGCACCCGGACCAGGTTGAAGAAGCCGGTGACAGTGGTGCTGTCGCCGAGCCGGTAGTAGCCCAGCACCAGCACCTTCGTGAACTGGTCCGCGATCAGGATGATCAGCGCCAGCGCCAGCCACGGCAGCATGGCGGCAACGGGCGAACGTGCACCTTTGGCCATCACGCGAACTTCCGGTCTTCGCCGGCACCGTACAGGTTGCTGGTGCAGCGGGCACAGAGGGTCGGGTGTGCCGGGTCGTGCCCCACATCCTCGCGGTAGTGCCAGCAGCGTTCGCATTTGGGCGCGGCGACCGGGACCGGAACGGCCGTGAGCTCGGTACCGGCGGACACCGTGGCTTGCGACGTGATGAAGACGAACTTCAGGTCCTGGCCCAGGCTCTGCAGCGCCTCGAGCAAGCCGGCCTGGGTTGGCGCAGGCACCTCGACATGGATCGCCGCCTGCAGCGACGAGCCGACCATGTTGGCCACCCGCAGCGATTCGATTTGCCGGTTGGCAAGTTCGCGCACGGCACGAATGCCCGCCCACTTGTCGAGCAGCGGTTGATCGGCCGGCGCCAGTTGCGGGTACGTACCGAGGAAGATCGAGTCGCGCAACGCCGCCGGTATCTTGCCTGCCGCGCCCAGTTCGCTCCATGCCTCCTCGGCCGTGAAGCTCAGAAACGGCGCCATCCAGTGCAGCATGGCCAGCGTGATCTGCCACAACGCGGTCTGCGCGGAGCGGCGCGCCAACGATCCGGGCGCCGTGGTGTAAAGGCGGTCCTTGAGAATATCGAGGTAGAACGCGCCCAGGTCTTCGCTGCAATAGATCTGCAGCTTGGCCACCACCGGATGGAACTCGTAGACCTTGTAGTGGGCCAGGATGTCGGCCTGCAGCTGCGACGCGCGCGCCAGCGCGTAGCGGTCGATTTCCAGCATCTGCCCGGGGGGCACCGCGTGTTGCGACGGATCGAAGTCGCTGGTGTTGGCCAGCAGGAACTTGAGCGTGTTGCGGATCCGCCGGTAGGTGTCCACGACGCGCGCCAGGATCTTGTCATCACCGGCGATATCGCCTGAATAGTCGCTCGCTGCCACCCACAGCCGGATGATTTCCGCGCCGAGCTTCTTCCATGTTTCCTGCGGGTCCACGCCGTTGCCCTGGCTCTTGCTCATCTTGCGACCCTGGCTGTCGACGGTAAATCCGTGTGTCAGCAGCCCCCGGTAGGGCGCGCGGCCGTACATGGCGCATGCGGTGAGCAACGAAGAATGGAACCAGCCGCGGTGCTGGTCGTGGCCTTCGAGGTACAGATCGGCCTCCGGGCCCGGTGCGCCGGTGCGGCTGTCGCGTTCGTCGTGGGCATTGCCCGGGTGCGACCCCTTGAGCACCGTGGTGTGGGTGGTGCCGGAGTCGAACCATACCTCCAGGATGTCGCTGCTCTTGGCATAGAGCGCCGCGTCGTCGGCGCCGATGATCGACTCCGCTGTCGCCTTGCTCCAGGCTTCGATCCCGCCGCGCTCCACCATGTCGGCGGCAAGGTCCAGGATATCCATCGTGCGCGGGTGCAGTTCGCCGGAGTCCCGGTGGATGAAGAATGGCAGTGGCACGCCCCAGCTGCGCTGGCGGCTGATGCACCAGTCTGGCCGGCCGGTGATCATGTCGCGCAGGCGCGACTTGCCATTTTCCGGATAGAACGCAGTCTGCTCGATCGCGTCGAGCGCCATCTGGCGCAGCGTTGCCGGCGCCTTGTCTTTGGTGAACACGCCCACACCCTCGTCCATGCGGATGAACCATTGCGCCGCGGCCCTATAGATCACCGGTGTCTTGTGGCGCCAGCAGTGCGGGTAGCTGTGCTCCAGGTCGGACGTGGCAAGAAGGCGATCCGCTGCGCGCAGGGTCTTGATGATCTCGGGGCAGGCCTTCCAGATGTTGAGGCCACCAAACAACGGCAGTTCCGGGGCGTATCGGCCATTGCCCTGGACCGGGTTGAGGATGTCGTCGACCCGCATGCCGTGCGCCACGCAGCTGTTGAAGTCTTCCACGCCATAGGCCGGCGACGAATGGACCAGGCCGGTTCCATCTTCCGCAGTCGCATAGTCGGCCAGATACACCGGAGCCAGCCGGTCGTAACCCGGGTCGACGTGCGCCAAAGGGTGCCGAAAATTGATGCCGGCGAGCGCCTTCCCCGCCGCGGTGGCGACGACGGACCCTTCGAGCTGGTAACGCTCGAGGCATCGGCCGACCAGGTCATGCGCGAGCAGCAGCAGCCCGCGCGGCGTGTCGACCAATGCATACTGCAATTCGGGGTTGAGGTTGAGGGCCTGGTTTGCCGGAATGGTCCACGCGGTGGTGGTCCAGATCACGGCCAGGGCCGGCTTGTCCAGCCGCTGCAGGCCGAATGCCGACGCCAGGCGTTCGGGCTCGGCGCACAGGAAACCCACATCGAGGGTTTGGGACTTCTTGTCGGCGTATTCGATCTCGAACTCCGCCAGAGACGAGCCGCAGTCGAAGCACCAGTACACCGGCTTGAGGCCGCGGTAGACGAAGCCGCGCTCGACCACCCGCTTGAACGCGCGGATTTCGCCCGCTTCGTTCTTGAAGTCCATGGTGCGGTAGGGATGGTCCCATTCGCCCAGCACACCGAGCCGTTTGAAGTCGGCCATCTGGATGCCGATCTGCTCGGTGGCAAAGGCGCGGCTCCTGGCCTGCATTTCGTCGCGCGCCAGATTGCGTCCGAATTTCTTCTCGATCGCGTTTTCGATCGGCAGGCCATGGCAATCCCAGCCCGGGATGTAGCGCGCGTCAAACCCCTCGAGCTGGCGCTCCTTCACGATCATGTCCTTGAGGATCTTGTTGACCGCGTGGCCCATGTGAATCTGCCCGTTGGCATAAGGCGGACCATCGTGCAGGATGAACTTGGGCGCGCCTGCTCGCGCGTCGCGCAGTTTCTTGTAGATGCCTTTTTCGTCCCAGTCCCTGGCCCATCCGGGCTCGCGCTTGGGCAGGTCGCCCCGCATCGGAAACGGCGTCTCGGGCAAATTCAGGGTGCTGCGGTAATCGGTTTTTTGGGTCATGACGTGTGGTCGCTGGCCAGTCGGCTGCCAGCTGTCGAGGATCGGGAGCATTCAAAACGGGCCGGAGTGGCCGGACGCCCTTTTGACCATGTGCACCGGCGAAAAGTATCGGTCTGCCAGCCGGTCCGGCTGGCGGGCAAAGACCTTTCGCCGACTAAATTCGGTCGCGCGTGGTCTGCCGATGCGTTTCGGTGTGCATCGATGCGAAATAGGCGCGTGCATCGTCGCAGTCCTTGGCTATGCCGCGTTGCAGCGCTTCCAGACCGTCGTACTTGAGCTCGCCGTGCAATTTGCGCAGAAGTTCCACCCGAATAATTTTACCGTAGCCGCCGTCCGGCCCCAGTCCGGTTGGCCAGTCCAGGCAGTGGGTCTCGAGCAGAACCCGCCCGCCATTGACGTCACGTTCGTCGACGGACGGGCGCACACCCAGGTTCGCGACGCCTGGCAATGGCGCATCGGTCAGGCCGTGAACCAGCACGGTGAAGATGCCGCTGGCGGCGGGTTTCCAGTGCGCGAAGCGCAGGTTGAGGGTTCGAAAGCCGAGGTCGCGTCCGAGCTTGCGCCCATGCACCACATGGCCGGAAATGCGGTACGGGCGGCCCAGAAGGCGCGCCGCATCGTCCATCCGGCCATGGTCCAGCGCCTCACGCACGGCCGAACTGGACACGCGCAATCCGTGCACCTCGTAGCTGTTCATGCGCGCCACGTCGAAACCCCGCGATTCCCCTGCCGCGTCAAGAAACGCATAGTCGCCGGCTCGCTTGGCGCCAAACCGGAAGTCGTCGCCTACCAGCACGTACCTGGTGCCGAGCCCGTGCACCAGCACCGAGTCGATGAATTCGGCCGGTGACCTGGCCGCGAGGCGGGCATCGAATGGCAGCACGACCGCTTGGTCGACACCACAGTTGGCCAGGTCGGTCAGCTTGTCGCGCAAGGTGCCGATGCGTGCCGGGGCAAACTGCTGGCGGCCGGTGGCGGCGGCAAAGTAGTCGCGCGGATGGGGCTCGAAAGTCAGGACACAGCTGCAGACGCCCCTTTGGGCGGCTTCGCCGCGCAGCAGTGCGAGCATCGCCTGGTGGCCGCGGTGGACGCCGTCGAAGTTCCCGATCGTCAGTGCGCACGCGGATGCCAGACCCGAATGCTTGAGGCCGCGAAAGACTTTCATTCGAATGTTATGTTTTTGATAGCAGGACCGGGCCGTGCCCGAAGGCTTCACCGGCGAATGCTGCGGAAAAAGGGTATATTGTGACTCAGCTGCGGTCGGGCCAGGGACGGTTCGGGCGCGTTGTTCGATTGCATCGCATCGCATCGGTTCTTCGCATCGTTTCAGGAGGCTTGATTTGAAGGTCTTGAAGCTGTCAGCCCAGGGTCTGCCCCAGTCCTGGATTTCACTCGAGCAGGCGGTGATCCATTACGCCTCCGGCGAGGTGCGCTGGGAATCGGGTGGCGAGATCGCGGTGTTTCATGGCGGCCACAGCGCGATCACCGGCGAGCAGTCGATCATCGCGGTCAACAGCATCATCGGTACCAAGGGTGTGCCGAACATCAACCCCTTCAATCTCAAGCCCGGCTTGACCAACAGCAAGTTGTTCGCGCGCGACCGCAATGTGTGCGCTTATTGCGGCCAGTATTTTCATGAAGAGAGCCTCACCCGTGAGCACATCATTCCGTTTGCGCAAAACGGCGTCGACAGCTGGATGAATGTCGTCACGGCCTGCCGCCCATGCAACCACCGCAAGAGCAACCGCACGCCCGAGCAGGCCCACATGCCCTTGTTGTATGCGCCCTATGTGCCGAGCCTCTGGGAGGACTTCATCCTGCGCAACCGGCGAATTCTCGCGGACCAGATGGAGTTTCTGATGACCCACTTGCCGAAGTCGTCGCGCCTGATGTCCTGAGACCGCTTTGCGGCGCGGGCTTCAGGCGGGCGTCGTGCAGCCCTCCAGCCCGAGCAGGAAATAGGTGCGCATCAAGCCCTTGCCCTTGATGTCCATCTGGCCGCGGGGCTCGAAACGGAAGCGTCCCGCGAGTTGCCGGAACACGTCGTCGCTGACGTGGATCTTTCCGGATTCGCCCATCGATTCCATGCGGCTTGCGGTGTTCACCGCGTCCCCCCAGACGTCGTACAGGAACCGCTTCAGGCCGATGACACCGGCCACCGTTGGCCCGATGTGGATGCCAATTCGGATCGCCAGGTCGAACCCATTGCGCCGGTTATAGGCATCGATCGAGCGCAACATCTCGAGCGCCAGGCTCGCAACGGATGTGACGTCGCCTTTGCCGATCACCATGTAGGCGTCGCCAATCGTCTTGATCTTTTCGACATCGTAACGGTCGACCAATCCGTCGAATTCGGAGAATATGTCGTTCAAGACCTGCACCACGGCGTCTGGCGCCCTGCCGGCGGAGAACTGCGTGAAGCCAACCAGGTCGACGAACAAGACCGTCATGGTCGGATATTTCACCGCCTTCACGACGTTGTTGTTCTTCAGTTCGTCGGCGATCGACATTGGCAGGGCGTTGTACAACACGCGATCGGCACGCGCACGCTCGAATTCAGCGCGGCACATTTCGCGGTAAAGGGTGCGGTTCAAGCGCAGCAGGAAGCCGTCAAGCAGCCAGGAGACCGCCGCCAGCGCGATCAGGTTGACGGCTGCGCCGCTGGTGTAGAACGTCGGTCGCGCATCGAACCAGAAAATGAGCAAGACAACGGTCGCGGCGCTGGCAACGTTGAGCATCTTGCGCAAGTTCCCGGGAAAACAAAAAACGCACACCATCGTCAGCAGGAAGATCGCGTAAGTGGACAAGTCACCGCTGAGCATCCACGAGATGAAAGCTATCCAGGAAAACAGCGCCGCGCCGCTGACAAAGAACGCGACGAGGATCTGCGTGCGCCGCGCATGCGAGGTGACAAACCTGGCCGCTACAAGGAACAGCAGGAAGTACAGCACCGCGCACCCATGCCAGGCGACCAGATAAAGGTGCTGCGTGTTACCGCCCCAGACTCCTGTTCCGTGCAGCACAGGGTCGACCAACAACAAGATGGGCAGGACGACGGCCAGTCCCAGCAGGCACATCGGTGCGAGCATCGAAAACGACTTGCCGGTCAACCACTGGGCGAACGCCTGGCTGTCGTCCTGGTGCAAACGCGCGGCTGGTGCGACGAGAACGGTGGTCATGCTTTCCCCCTGGTGCGCGTGCATGTGCAAGCTGGTGACGGTGATCCTTCCATCGCAGTCTAGGCATACCACGCGCGGCCGCATCCACCAAATGGCGCATGACACATCGAGATTTCAGTTGCACTTTGCATCGCGCGCATCGAGGAGTCTCCTTATGCGGCGCGCAGCGGGTCGCGCGAGCGAAACCGGCGGTCTAAACGAAAACGCCGGCGCGATCTTGCATGCGCTCGGCCACCTCGCCAAGGTGGTGCAGCGTGTCCCCGAACGTCATTTCCATCTGCGTCAGGCGTTTGAAGTAGTGGCTGACGACGTAATCGTCCGTAACGCCGATGCCGCATGCAACTGGATTGCCTGCTGGCCGACAAAGCGCATCGACACGCCGAGCTGGTACTTGGCGCGCGCCAACGCGGCGCGCCGTTCCGGCGCCGGCGCGTTGAGCTTGAGCGATGCGTAATAACTCATCGAACGGGCCAGTTCCAGTTGCATCTTCATGTCGGCTGCGCGATGGCGCAGTGCCTGGAAACTGCTGATGGCGACACCGAATTGTTTGCGCGTGTTCATGTACTCGGCCGTGATGGACATGGTCTGGTCCAGCACGCCTATGGCCTCCGCGCAGGTCGCGGCGATTCCAACGTCGACGGCATGCTCGAGCGCCTGCAAACCATCGGTCGTGATGAGTTCGGCGCGCGCGTTCTTGAACTCGACTTCCGCAGCCCGCCCGCCGTCGAGCGTGCCGTACCCGCGGGTGTCGACACTGTCGGTCCGGCCTCGCACCAGAAACAGCGCCATGACACCGTCGATGGTCGCCGGCACGATGAACGCGTCGGCCAAGTCGCCTATGCTGACCACGCTCTTGATGCCGCTCAATGTCCAGCCGTCGCCTGACGCCGACGCGGTCGCGGCACACAGACCGAGCCGGTACCGTGCGGCGCGCTCCTGGTAGGCGAGCACCACGAGCGAGTCGCCGTTGGCAATAGCTGCCAGATGGGCAGTCGCCAATCCCCTGGGGGCATAAGCCGACAGCACTGCCCCCGCGATGAGGGCTTGTGTGATCGGCTCGAGCACAATGCCGCGCCCAAGTTCTTCCAGCACCACCATGGCTTCCACCGGGCCCATGCCCAGACCACCGTCCGATTCGGCGACGTACAGGCCGCACAGCCCCAGCGCGGCGAGTTCGCGGCAAACCTCGCGCGAAAATCCGCCGGATTTCACGATCGTTCGCCGGCGCGCGAAACTGTATTCCTTGCCTACCCACTTGCGCACGGCGTCGCGAAGTTGTAGCTGGTCGTCGCTGAAGTCGAAATCCATTTCTTGGCACCTGTAGTCTCTTGGTCGGAATTGCCGGCGCGCGGCACTGGCACCGCGCATCGTGACGGCGCTGGTCGTCGACTCATCCCAATACCACCTGGGCGACGATGTTTCTTTGCACCTCGTTCGATCCGCCGTAGATCGTCGTCTTGCGCATATTGAGATAGGTCGACGCCAGTGCCGCGCAATGTGGCGCACCGACCGCATCGCCCTGCCAGCCGGCTTCCATGGCCTCGCGGATCAGCGGCAGGGTGTATGGCCCGGCAGCGAGCATCATCAGTTCGCTGTAGCGCTGCTGGATCTCGCTGCCACGAATCTTCAGCAGGCCAGCGATGTCGAGCGACTGCTTGCCTGACTTCTCTGCCGCCAACACGCGCAGTACCAGCATCTCCAGCGCAACCACATCGACCTCGAGTTTCGCGATCTCATCGCGGAAACGATGGTCGTCGTATATGTTTTCGGCTTTGGCGATTTTCTTGAGTCGTTCCAGCTCGCGTTTCGTGCGGTTGACGTCGGCAATGTTCGTGCGTTCGTGGCTGAGCAGGTGTTTGGCGTAGGTCCAGCCCTTGTTCTCCTCCCCGATCAGGTTTTCGACCGGTACTTCCACGTTGTCGAAAAACACTTCGTTGACCTCGACGCTGCCGTCCAGCAACACGATCGGCCGCACCGTGACGCCGGGCGATCGCATGTCGATAAGCAGGAAACTGATGCCGGTCTGCGGCTTGCCGTCGTTGCTGGTCCTTACCAGGCAGAAGATCCATTCGCCGTATTGCCCCAACGTGGTCCACGTCTTTTGTCCGTTGACTATGTATTTGGTGCCTTGACGCTCGGCTCTTGTCCTGAGGGACGCCAGGTCGGAGCCCGAGCCCGGTTCGCTGTAGCCCTGGCTCCACCATACCTCGCCGCTG
This sequence comes from Betaproteobacteria bacterium, assembly GCA_031381865.1. Lineage (GTDB taxonomy): Bacteria > Pseudomonadota > Gammaproteobacteria > Burkholderiales > Burkholderiaceae_C > CAISIP01. Next base: position 12,165 of record JANMYG010000106.1, read on the forward strand.
GCGATGCCTGGCAAGAAGCGCGCTTGCTGTTCCGGGGTGCCGAAAGCCATGACCACCGGCGCCACCATGACCGGCCCAAAAGGCGCGACACGCGGCGCACCGGCCAGCGCACACTCCTCTTCGAACAGGTGCTTCTGCACCGAGTTCCAGCCCGGACCACCAAACTCCCGCGGCCAGCCATGGCCGAGCCAGCCCTTCTTGCCAAGAATCTTCGCCCATCCCTGCATGTCATCCCGGGTCAGGTGAAATGCGTTGTGCACTTTGTCCGCGATCGGCTTGGGCAGGTTGTCGCGCACCCAGGCACGAATTTCCTCGCGAAACCTTTGCTCGTCAGCGGTGAAAGTCAAATCCATAGAGGTGCCTCCAGTCGGGCGGTCGTTTTATCGCCGTCGCAAGTTTCGGTCACCGCATTTTCAGCACCGTCGTGCTATTTCAGCTGTCCGGGTGGCGACAAGCCCAACTCGGCGCAAAGGAAATTCATGGTTTCGCGCAGGCGGGCCACCTCCGCTTCCAGCAGATCAAGACGCTGGGTATTGGTGCCGGCCGCGGCGCCGCCAGCCGGGCCAGAACCCTCAGGATCCCTGTCGTCCGCCAGGTCCGGGGGGCCGCACAAAAGGTGGGCCCAGCGTTGTTCACGCGTGCCCGGGATTCGCGCCAGTTTCGCCACCAGCGGCCCGCCTTCTTGTTGTTCGGGCCGGTCTTGCAACTCCTCGAGAAAACCCTCGACCGTGGAAATGTCGGCGAACCGGTACCACCGCTCGGTGTTCAGGCGCAATTCACCTGAAGTCTGGGGACCGCGCAGCATCAGCAACCCGAGCAGCACCGCCGATTGCTCGGGCACAGCCATCGCGCGCTGGAAGTTGTGTTCGTACCGGGTCGTGCGCCCGCCGCTCGCCTCACGCACGAGACCTTTCGATTTGAGTGTGTCCAGTGCAACGGCGATCTGCGACTCGCTCAACTCCATCAGCGGGTCGCGACTGGTCTTCTGATTGCAGCCGAGCAGCAGCGAGTTGAGTGTCAACGGATAACTGTCAGGCACCGTGCGTGCCTTTTCCATCAGCGTGCCGAGGACGCGGGCTTCGATCGGGTTCAGCGTCAGGTCAGAAGTGGTGACGGTCATAATTCAGGCGCGAATGAAAAACATCGTCATTTTGATCTCCGGTGGCGGTTCCAACATGGCTGCCATCGTCCGCAGCGCGACGCGCGAGGCATGGTCCGAGCGATACGGCGCCCGGGTGGCCGGCGTGATCAGCAATACGCCTCGTGCTGGCGGACTGGCATTTGCGCGTGAGCACGGCATCGAGACCACGGTGCTGGACCATACGCTGTTTGACTCGCGCGACGCCTTCGACGCTGCGCTGTGGAACGTGATCAAGCGGTACGACGAGCCACTCGAACCCTGCCTGGTGGTGCTTGCCGGCTTCATGCGTATTCTCACCCCCGGGTTCGTCAGCAGGTGCGAGGGACGGCTGATCAACATCCATCCTTCGCTGTTGCCGGCCTTTCCCGGCTTGCACTCGCACCAGCGCGCCTTGGCCGCCGGCTGCAAATTCGCTGGAGCGACCGTCCATCGTGTGACGGCCGAGGTGGACCATGGTCCGATCCTCGCACAGGCTGTGGTGCCGGTTTTGGAAGGCGATACCGCGGACGCGCTGGCCGCGCGCGTGTTGACACAGGAACACCTGATTTATTCCCGCGCGATTGCCAGCCTGTTGCGGAGCCGGCCGCCGACCACAAGCTCGGGCGCGGTCGCCGCCTGACGACGGTACCGGCGCGCCGCAGAAGGAGTTTCGGCAATCCGTTGCTTTCCAGGGCGGCTGCGTCTGGACGGCCGCATCACCCACCATGATCTCGCGTTGCCCCACCGGCATGGTCGGTTTCGCGGTGAAGCGCCAGATCCAAAGGACGCGAATCGACAGCGCGCCGGCGAAATTGGCGCCGATCGTGGCACGGTTTTGCACTCGCATCGGCGTCGGTTGCGCCAGACCCGCCCCGCCGGAGCTTGCCTTGCTCGAACTTGCGAGGACAACGGCGGCTGGTGGTGCGGCACACCTGCGACCCACGAAGACCTCAGTCGTCCGATAGCCACGCAAATCGCGGCTGGGGCTGCCCGTCGATCACCACATCGCCATTGCACATCGATGTGGGGCGCACCCACAGGCCTTGGGCCCCGTACAAGGCGCGGTAGAGCGTCATGCATTCGTGCGTTTCACTGTGACGCACCGTGCCGATCACCTCGTACCGTCCGCCCTTGTAGTGGCGGTAGAAGCCTTTGCGGGTCTCGATCAACGCAGGGAACTCGGAATCCGTCATGGGACAATCCTTGCCAATGCATCCAAAAGCCTTGCTCGAAGCCTGTTCAGAACTAGTTCGGCTGACCCTCAAGTTCGACCATCCCGCAGACGCAATTGTGTCGCGGTTCTTTCGTGACCATCGCGGCCTGGGGCCGCGTGAGCGCGCGACGCTGGCCGAGACGGTATACACCGTGCTGCGCAAGAAGCTGCTGTTCGACCATTACGCGCCGTCTGGCAGTGGGCCAAAAGAGCGACGAATGGCAATCCTGGGGTTTTATGGCCCGGGTGATTTTCTTCGCAGCGCCATGAGCGAGCAGGAAAGGAACTGGCTCGACCAGTGTGAAAAGATCGACGTGGCGGACCTGATGGAGCGCCATCGTCACAACCTGCCTGAATGGCTGGCGCAACCGCTCAAGGAGCAACTTGGAGCCGAGTTCTGGCGGCTGGCTGAGAGCCTCAACCAGGCTGCCGGGCTGGACCTGCGCGTCAATGTGTTGACTTCCAAACGCGATGAAATCCAGAAGGAGTTGGCTAAGGCCGGCATCAAGGCCATCGCGACGCCGTATTCGCCACTGGGGTTGCGCATCACTGGCCGGCCGGCGTTGAACAAGCTGGATGCGTTTGCGCGTGGCGCGTTCGAGGTACAGGATGAGGGCTCCCAGTTGTTGGCGATGCTTGTCGATGCACGGCGCGGTGAAATGGTGGTGGACTTCTGTGCCGGCGCCGGTGGCAAGACCCTGGCCCTTGGCGCGAGCATGCGCAGCACCGGGCGCCTGTACGCATTCGACACGTCGGCCCACCGGCTGGACGCACTCAAGCCGCGGCTGGCTCGAAGTGGCTTGTCCAATGTGCATCCGGTTGCGATCGCGCATGAGCGCGACGATCGGATCAAACGACTCGCTGGCAAGATCGACCGGGTGTTGGTAGATGCCCCGTGCTCGGGGCTCGGGACCTTGAGGCGCAACCCCGACCTCAAATGGCGGCAGAACCAGCAGTCGATTGATGAGATGGCCACCAAGCAATTGGCGATCTTGCAGGGTTCGTCCCGGCTCGTGAAATCGGGTGGCCGGCTGGTTTACGCTACCTGCAGCCTGTTGCGCCAGGAAAACGAGCATGTTGCCGAGTCCTTTTCGGCACTGAATAGTGAGTTCGTGCCACTTGATGTGGGCGATGTCATCTCCAACTTGAAGATGACTACGGCGGCAAAGCTCTGCAGCGGTGGCGGGAATGGCCTGAAGTACCTGCACCTTTGGCCTCACCAACATGCGACCGACGGGTTTTTTGCTGCAATTTGGCAGAGGAAGTAGATTTTTGAAGCGTTTTAGAGTTTTTTGGTCATTTTGTCGCATTATGTAGCCAAGACCACCAACAAGCTCTAAAATGCTAGGTTATGCGCGGCGAGGCTTCGACCGCCATATCCACTAATCCTTCAACGGAGTGTCCGTAAATATGTTGTTACCCGATTGGGCCGTACTGAACGCTGTGATCGACTGGTTGTCCCATGGTTTTTGGGATCTGTCGTGGTGGCAGGTGGTGTTGTACACCTTGCTGACGACCCACATCACGATCGCCAGCGTCACCATTTTTCTGCACCGGCACCAGGCCCATCGTGCGATGGACCTTCACGCTATTCCGGCGCATTTCTTTCGGTTCTGGTTGTGGATCGGCACTGGACAAGTGACCAAGGAATGGGTGTCGATTCACCGCAAACACCACGCCAAGTGCGAGACCGCAGAAGATCCGCACAGCCCGGTGGCCCACGGCATCAAGAAGGTTTTCTGGCAAGGCGCCGAACTCTACCGTGCGGAATCCAAGAACCAGGAAACCTTGAGCAAATACAGCCAGGGTTGCCCGAACGACTGGATCGAACGCAACCTTTATTCGCGCTACAGCTGGCAAGGTGTGGGGCTGATGATGATTCTGGACCTCGCCCTTTTTGGCGCACTCGGTTTGGCGGTTTGGGCGGTGCAAATGGTATGGATTCCGGTGACAGCCGCCGGCATCATCAATGGTATCGGCCATTATTGGGGCTACCGCAATTTTGAAGCGCCGGATGCCAGCACCAACATCGTTCCTTGGGGCGTGTTGGTCGGCGGTGAAGAGTTGCACAACAACCACCACACCTATCCGACATCGGCCAAGTTCTCTGTCAAGCCCTATGAGTTCGACATTGGGTGGGTCTATATCAGCATGCTCGAAAAGATCGGATTGGCGCGGGTGAAAAAGACCCCGCCGAAACTGCAATTGGGAAGCATCCGGCCAGTCGCTGACGAGAAGACGCTCGAAGCGCTGATCGCCAATCGGTATGAGGTGATGGCGGGTTATGCGAAAGACATGCGCCGCGCTTGCAAGCTGGAAATCGAGGCGCTCAAGGCCAAGCATGCCGATGTGTCGGTTTTGCAGGCGGCCAAACGCTGGCTGCACCGTGATGCGGACAAGGTGCCGGCGGCAGCGGTGCCGACCCTGGCGCAGGCACGCGCAGCCCATCCTGTGCTCGACAAGATGGTGACTATGCGTGAAGAGTTGCGCCAGATGTGGCTCAACCGGTCACATTCGCGCGAACAGCTGGCGAGCGACCTGCAAACCTGGTGCCATCGGGCCGAGGACAGCGGTATCGCCGCGCTGCGCGATTTCTCCCTGCGGCTGCGCGCCGCACGCGCCTGAAGCGATAGCTCGGAGGTCAGTTGCCTCGAAGCCCGGCTTGCCCGGGCTTTTTTGACCTTGAATCCAGGGCCATGGTGCATGCAGCCAGAACGATGCCAATAAAAAAAGCCCGAACGAGTCGGGCTTTTTTGATGCCTGGAGGACAGGCTACTTCAGCTTGATTTCCTTGTAGTCCACATGCTTGCGGGCTTTGGGATCGAATTTCTTGATCAGCATCTTTTCCGGCATGGTCTTTTTGTTCTTGCTGGTGGTGTAGAAATGCCCGGTGCCGGCCGTGGATTCCAGCTTGATCTTTTCGCGTCCGCCTTTGGTTGCCATAATGTTTTCCTTTAATCAGTGGGGACGGTGTCTTAGGACAAGCCCGCAAAACCGTCCGGCGTAGTCTTAAGCCTGACCCCGTGCGCGCAGATCGGCAAGTACCGACTCGATGCCGTTCTTGTCGATCAGCCGCAATGCCGCACTGGATACCCGCAGGCGCACCCAGCGGTTTTCAGTCTCGACCCAAAAGCGGCGGTACTGCAGGTTCGGAAGAAACCGGCGCTTGGTTCGGTTGTTGGCGTGGGAAACGTTGTTTCCGACCATGGGGCCTTTGCCCGTTACTTCGCATACACGTGCCATGAGGACACTCCATCTTTGTCCGCAACGATGCTGTCCGTCGCGTATTCGTTAACGGCTTTCGCCGCACCTCGCCCCATATCGATGGGGCGGTATGTCGTTCCCACCAAACATTCGCTGCTAGCTAGAAAATTTTGGTAAAGCCTTGAATTATATCGCTGTTCGCACGCGCTGGCGGACCGCTTCAGGCCTGTTCCAGGAATCGCTGGGCGTCCAGTGCCGCCATGCATCCGGTGCCGGCACTGGTGATGGCTTGCCGGTAGACGTGGTCCTGAACGTCGCCGGCCGCGAACACGCCTGGCACGCTCGTCATTGTCGCCAGCCCCTTGAGGCCCGACTGCGTCACGATGTAGCCGCCCGCCATCTCGAGCTGGCTGGCGAAAATATCCGTGTTGGGGGCGTGCCCGATGGCAATGAAACAGCCGCT
>JANMYG010000141.1:0-2293 GCA_031381865.1 Betaproteobacteria bacterium
AGTAGCAGCGCAAATAGTTGTATCCCGCCAATACATATTGGACTGATGCTGTTCTTTGAGGAACTGCATAGGTGATCGTAGGCCAAGTGCGTACTGGGGCCGGGCTGGGCGCGTTAATCATCTTGTCCGGTCGTCGCACACCCAGAACGGCCCGGAACCCCGCGTGGCGTTCTCCCTTGCGCTGGCCACAGGCACGCAAAATGCCTGATGCATAGATTCCCAGGAGAAAACCAGGGGGCGCCGCGGCGACTCCACACTTCGCGCCGATGGTCACCAAGTTCATGGGGTGGTTGGCTTTCCATTCACGGCGCGGAGCATCGCATGCAGCCAGGCAAGGGCGCGGTCGGGCTCGGCCGGGTTCATCTCCGTGGCAAGTTGTCCCCGTGAATCGGGATGGGTTTGGTGTGAAAGGATCCGGTTCAACTGGTCCAAGCCATCGGCCTTCAGCAATTGGCCGATGTCCTGACCCAGCATGCGTGGGCCTGCAAGCTCGTAGTCGAAGTCGTCTTGCTTGGTCCAGCTGACAAACTCATCCCACAGGCGCGGCTCGTTGCCCGCCGCCAGGTAGTGGCACAGAATCATTTGCAGATCATGCGCGTCCTTGCGCGGTGAACTGTAGTGTCTGTCTTGCCAACAGACGATTTTCAGCAACGCCAATGCCGGCAGCGAAACCGTCCGCGAGCGAACGCCCCCTGGCAAGCGTACTGGTTGCGCGGCTGCCAGCGCCTCCCGAAAGCCGAAGACGTCCATCACCGACTCGCCCTGCGGGGGCCAGGCGATGGTGCGGTCGGCCAATTCGATGCCACCAAACGGAACCAGGTCGACGGGCAAGCCGGTGTCGTGCCGCAAGCGGTGCGAGGTCCGCGAATGGGCCGTGAACTTGCCACTGGAAATCAACTGCTGGCGCAAGGCGGCGAAGGCCGCCCAATCCGGCACGGCCAGGGCAAAGTCGATATCTTCCGTCTGGCGTTGCATCGCAATGCCGTATTGGTATTGCAGGTGCAGGTCGCGTGCGAAAGCGCCCACGATCAGCGGAACAAGCGCCATCTGTGCCGCGGCATCCTCGATGTCCGCAATGACGCGGGCATGCAGACCCAGTTCAGGCCGCAGGGAGAAGTCGAGCAAGATGGGTGTCATACACGATCTGTGCGGTCTCGATGCAGCGGGCGTCGCCCGTGGCCAGCAAGTCGGCGTACACCAGCACCGGATGCACGGTATCGGGGCGTGGCGCAGCCGGCATGTGCCCCCAGAACGGCTTGCGCCATTCCAGCACGCGCTGTCCGTCGAGCGCGCTTTGCACCTTGGTCATCTGCTGCGCGACGAGCAAGCGCGGCGGGAGCTTCTCTGCGTACAGCGTGAGGATGCCGGGGCGCAGATAGTGCACCAGCAACTGGGCTGCCGGTTCACCGCCCCACAACACCGCCGGACTCTCTAGCGTCCATTGCGGCCAGTCGTCAAAGTCTTTTACCGCGTACGTCGCCTGCAGCGCCTTGGCGCGCAACCGGCGGGCATAGGTGAGCGCCCATTCGTCCAGCAGGCGCTTGCTGGCGGCCAGTCGCCGACCGTCCTTGAACTCCGTCAGGTGGCCAGCCTCGCGCAGGTCTGCCAGCACTGCCGGAATGGCGCCCAGCGCGACTCCGGCGCTGGTTGCGACGACGCGCTGTGTCGCGGCGGCGAGTGCGGGGTCGCACAGCAACGCGAACATGACCTTCAGGCCGCTGGTCGTGTAGGCCTTGCCAGCGCTAGCGTTGGTGTGCGCTGTGGCTGGTTTGCGGCCCATGACCACGACGTGCAGGCCCGGCGCCTCCAGGTAGGCGTTGCCGGCGGCGTCGACATACTGCTGCTTCTGGCCACGCAGTTTCTCCGCCATCGGCGGCGTGATGTATTCCGTGACCAGCAATGCAGGATAGCCGGTGACCGTCGCCGCGTGCTGCAGTTGCATCGTCGCGGCACCCAGGCTGGCGGGTGCAAGCCGGGATTTTGCTTCGACGACGTACTTCAGCGCAGCTTCGCCGCTGGTGATGCGCAGCCATCCGTCACCCATGAATCGCGGCCGTTTTGCGGGTGGAGCCACGACGATGGCGTCCACACCTAGTTGCTTTAGCTGGGCTCTGACGCGTTCGATGAGGGGATGCTGATAGTCCATTTGTTCAAAAATAGAACTTGTTCACGTTTTGTGAACATGATCGAACTATACGCAGTTCCTGGCGTCCCCTCAACCCGGACTATGAGACAGGTCACAACATGCTGACCGAGCGCTGGCTGGTGCGGCTGGACGAATAGGGGCGGGGCG
>JANMYG010000148.1:0-1654 GCA_031381865.1 Betaproteobacteria bacterium
GCCCGAAAAGGCGCGTGCGACCAGGACGCAGCGCGCCTCTGGTGCGCCGAGAAGCACAAGGCTTGCGGCCTCGCGCGCAGCGCGACTCGTCAACATTCTCGTCGCGGCTGTTTGAGCGTAGAGAGCGCAGCGAACGCAGCGAGTTCCGCGACGCGGCCGCAAGACCGAGCATCGCAGGGCAGTCGGGCGCAGCACCGACCGCACCAGTGAAGCGCTGCGACCTGGGCGCACGCGCCTTTGCCGCGACCAACGTCGAACGTCGACCGGCGCCGGCGCGTAGCCGCGCACCGCTACAAGCGACGCGGCTGCCTGGCACGCAGGGCGCGACGCGGGGCGGCCGAGATCCCGGCACGACGAGCGACGACACGCGCAACCGTGGATCCCGGCCTGCGCCCGGATGACAGACTTTGGCTGGCATGGCAGCTTTGGCCGGCAGGACAGCCGGCGCCGGAATGGCGACATCGGCCGGGACGACCAACGAGCGCAGGGGGGGCGAGAGCGGCGCGCGGCTGGTGCTGGTGCTGGTGCTGGTGCTTTTGCTGCTGCTGGTGCTGCTGCAGCCGGGTACCCCAGGATTCGGGTTATGCGACCTTGAGCGCCGGGGCGGCGAACAAACGCTCCATCTCCCGGCGCACCTGGTAGGCATGCGTGGTGGTGTCGATCGCCACGTCGGCCCAGGCCAGGCTCTGCCCTTCTTTTACCGGGCGCAACAGCCGGACACCGTGCGCCAGGCCCAGCGGCAAGCCGCCGATGCGCACTGACGTCTGGGCCGGCAGCAGCTTGCCCCACACCGTGTAACCACCCTCGCCGTCGAGGATTTCGCCAACCCGCAGGTCGCGCTTGGCGGTGGCCACGACGTCGGCGTTCCAGGCGGTGGCGACACCGGTCGGCTCGCCGCGCAATGCGACGCTGGCCACCGATACACCGACCTCCAGGCCGATCAGGTGCCAGCGCTTGTAGAGCGTGAAGTAGCGCCCGCTCGGGTCGGTGTGGGCGTTGTATTCCTCGAAGCAGTTCCTGATGTATTCGGTCTCGCCCTCGACCGTCACCCACACCCCCATGCGGATGTCATACGGGATCTTGCGGCCGTCGGCCTCGAGCGATGAAATCACCTCGACCATGCCCTTGCGCTCGAGCACACCACCTTCGCTGATGGGCCGCGTGACGAAGGGGATGTCCTCCACGCTGGCGGGCGGATACAACAGGCCGTTGCCGGGAACGCCCAGGCCGGTGGCGTTGGACACGGCCGTGCTTTCGATCGACGGCTTGGAGCCGTCGAGGAAGCTGTTGAACATCTTGGGGTTGAGGCCGCCGCGCGCCGCCTGCTCGGGCGTCAGGCCGTAAAAACCCCAGACCGTGTCGGGTGTCGATGTGCAGAAATGCGGCAGCCATTTGTGGCCGCGCCCGGCCGCGACCACCGGGAAGCCACAGGTGCGGGCCCAGTCGACCAGGTCGCAGATCAGCGCCGGCTGATCACCAAAGGCAAGCGAGTAGACGACCCCGGCTTCGGCCGCCTTGCGTGCCAGCAACGGACCGCAGAAGGCGTAGGCCTCGACCGTCACGTTGACCACGTGTTTGTGGTGGGCGAACGCCTCCAGGCAGTGCTCGACCGCCGCGATCGGGTGCCCGGTGCATTCGACCACCACATCGATGC
>JANMYG010000190.1:0-2349 GCA_031381865.1 Betaproteobacteria bacterium
CCGGCCACAAAGTGCCGGTTGGCTGGCATGACATACCGCATGGAGGCCCTGAAGCCGCAGTCGGTAAAGCAGGTCGAGCAGACTGGGTGTTCAATGCGGCAGGTCGCTTTGAATCGCGCCCGGGTGGATCAGATCTGCACCGAATAGCGGGATGTTGGCACAATGCCTGTGAGACGCGCGAGATCGATCAGGTGATGACCCCTGATGCGGCGCGGGCCGGCTTGCTGCTTCAAGCGCCACTCGATCGGCTTTACCTGGATCATTGGGCAGCACCACTTGATCTCGATGAATTGCTCCAGGAGGCCGACAATGGACCACTCCAGCCCTGAGATCGAAGCCCCTGCTCAGGGCGCGTTTCACCGCGATGAGCGGATCTGAGCGCGCCTTGATGGCGCTGCAGATTTTCGAGACCAGCCGGCAAATCGTGCTCTCATCACTCGACCCAACGATGTCCGATCAGCAGCAGCGGCGCGAAATCTGTCGGCGCTTTTATGGCGATGCGTTGGCCCAAGTGGCGTTTCCGGAGCCGCAACAATGAAGCGACGCACAGTTATATGCGCCGGCGCTCTGTGGCTCGTGCCGTTGTCGGGCATCGCCCAGACCGCGCGCAAGCTCTACCGCATCGGCATCCTCACCCTTGGCCCGACGGCCGCGACAACCGGGCCCCAGCCGCAGGCGCGGGGCACCGCAGCGTTCCTGCGCGGCATGCGTGAACTGGGTTACATCTACGGCGAACATTTCGTCACCGAGGCACGCGGGGTCGGTGACCAGCCTGAGCGCTTCCCCGAGCTGGCGGCAGAGCTGGTGCGTCTGGCCCCCGACGTGATCGTCGGTGCCGGGCCGTCGTTGCGTGCGCTCAGACAGGCCACCTCGACGATTCCGGTGGTCATGGCATCGTCAGACGACCCGGTGGGCGCGGAACTGGTGCAGAGCCTCGCCCACCCGGGCTGGAACTTCACCGGGATGAGTAGCCAGTCGACCGAGGTGGTGGGCAAGCGGCTCGAACTGCTCAAGGAGCTCGTGCCGGGCACCGCGCCTGTGGCCGTGTTGTGGCACCGGGACCATCTGCGCACCTGGCAGGCCGCACAGGCCGCCGCTCGCCAGCGCGGCTGGAAGCTGGTGTCGGTCGAGATTCGCGATGCCGACGGGATCGACGCGGCCTTCAAGGCGGCGACCGACGCGCGTGCAGGTGCGCTCTTCGTACACGCTCCCACGGTGCTGCAACTACACGCCGGCAAAGTGGCGGAGCTGGCGCTCCGGGACCGGCTGCCGACCATGTTCCACCAAGCGTTCTATGCCCGGGCCGGTGGGCTGATGGCTTATGGCGCGGACACCACCGAGATCTGGCACCACGCCGCCGCCTTCGTCGACAAGATCCTCAAGGGTGCGAAGCCAGGCGATATACCGGTGGAGCAGCCGACCAAGTTCGAACTGGTCATCAACCTCAAGACCGCGAAGCTGCTGGGGATCACCATCACGCAGTCCCTGCTGCTGCGCGCCGACGAGGTGATCCAATGACCCGGCATCGCTGCCGCACACCTGGCAGGGCCGTGCCCCCGCGTCGGGCAGAATGCAGGCAATGACAGCCGCCCCACCGACCGACCTGCCGCCGGCCGCCAGGCCCGGCATTCTGCGCGGCCGGCTGTTCCGCAAATACCTGCTGCTGATCATCTCGCTGGTCAGCGTGGCGCTGCTGGCCTCGGGTGGCATCGGGCTGTATTTCTCGTACCAGGAAAACCGGGCTGCCCTGGCCAGCCTGCAGCACGAGAAAGCCATCGGGGCCTCGTCGCGCATCGAGCAGTACATCCGCCAGATATCGCAACAGCTAGCGTATGCGTCGTTGCCGCAGATCGACGCGAGCGACGTCGAATTGCGGCGTATCGAGTTCCTCAAGCTGCTGCGCCAGGCGCCCGAGGTCACCGACGTCTCGCAGCTCGATGCGACCGGCAAGGAGCAGATCGCGGTGTCGCGCCTGGGCATGGACATCGTGTCGTCCGTGAAAGACCGCTCGAAAGAGCCGGCGTTCCTCAACGCGAAGCGCGGCCAGCCCTGGTTCGGACCGGTGTATTTCCGCAAGGAGACCGAGCCCTACATGACGGTGGCCACGCGCTCGGGCGGGCCGAACAGCCCGGTGACGGTGGCCGAGGTCAACCTCAAGTTCATCTGGGACGTGGTCTCGCGCATCAAGATCGGCGACAAGGGCAAGGCCTATGTGGTCGACAGCACCGGCCTGCTGGTCGCCGACCCGGACATCGGCCTGGTGCTGCGCAAGACCAATTTGTCCGCGCTGCCGCATGTCAAGGCCGCCGCCGGCGTGCGTAACGCCGATGCGCCGGCGATGGAGTCGGT
>JANMYG010000208.1:0-4589 GCA_031381865.1 Betaproteobacteria bacterium
GATGGCGCGCGCGCCGAACAGCGTCGCCACCTGATCGGCCCACGCGCCCGCGGCGTTGACCACCACCCTGGCGCGCAACGACTCGCCGCCGGGCAATTGCAGTTCCCAATACTGGCCATTGTGTTTCGCGCCCGACACGCCGGCATGGGTGCGCAACACACCGCCGTGGCGGCGCAGCATGCGGATGCATCCCTGGTGCAGGCTGTTGACATCGATGTCCATCGCACCCTGGTCGAGCAGGGAGCCCAGCACCAGCTCGGGCCGCAGGCATTCCACCATCGCCAGGGTCTGGTCGCGGTCGAGCCGCAGCAGGTCGGGGCAGCCGGGCGCCAGTTGCGCATGCAGCTGCATCAACTCATGCTGCTGGCCCACGCCGGCCAGATACATCGCGCCGCGCGGGGACAAAAGGGGGTGGGTGGCGAGACCTTCCGGGGGCTGGCTGTAGAAGGACCGGCTGGCCCGGGTCAGCGCGCGCACGGCCGGTGGCCCATAACTCTCCATGAACATCGCTGCAGAGCGTCCCGTGGAGTGGTAACCGGGCTGCGATTCCCGCTCCAGCAGGGCCACGTTGCGGTGCGGTGCCAGGCGGTATGCAACCGACGCGCCGGCGATGCCGGCACCGATGACTGCGACGTCGAATACCTGCGGGGAGTTCATGGTGTGGCGCTCGGGTGCGGCTGGGGTAGCGGCATTCTCGCATCGGGGCCGGGTGCCTCGATTAAGATCGATCGCCCTACCGTCAACCGAGCCTTCATGAACTCCTCCCAGCGAATTCCCGGACTGCGTTTTCTCCATGCGCCCGGGCCGACCCATGTGCCGCTCGAGGTGATGCACGCGATGAGCCACCAGCCGATGGACATGTCGGACCCGCGGCTCGACCAGGCGATCGCGGCCTGTGAAGACGGGCTGCGGCGGCTGCTGCAGACCGACGCGGCGGACGTGTTCCTGTATGCCACCAACGGGCACGGCGCCTGGGAGGCGGTGATCGTCAATCTGGTTGGGCCCGGGCAGACCGTGCTGGTTCCCGGAACCGGGCATTTCTCGGAATCATGGGCGGTGCAGACCGAGGCGATGGGTGGCAACGTCATCCGGACTGCCTGGGTCGAGGGCCTTGCGATCGATGCGGATGCCGTCGAGCGCGTGTTGCGGGCCGATACCGCCCATGCGATCGTGGCGGTGTTTGCGGTCCACACCGACACCGCCAGCGGTGTTACCAGCGACATGCAGGCCCTGCGTGCGGCGATCGATGCCGCGGGGCACCCGGCGCTGTTGGTGGTCGACGTGGTGGCGTCCCTCGGTGCTGCGCCTTTCGCCATGGACGCATTGGGGGCCAATGTCGTGCTCGGTGCGTCGCAAAAGGGCCTCATGTGCCCGCCCGGCCTGGGTTTCGCCGCAGTCGACGCCCGCGCCATGGAAGTCTGCCGGCGCAACCCGACGCCGCGCTTCTACTGGGACTGGAAGTTGCGCCAAAGTGCGCTGTCGTATCGCAAATTTTGCGGCACGCCGCCACAGACCCTGCTGATGGGATTGCAGGCCGCCCTGGGCCTGATATTTCAGGAAGGGGTGGAGCAGGTCATGGCGCGCCACCAGTTGATGGCGCGTGTGGTGCAGGCCGCCATCCAGCGCTGGAGCGAGGCGGGCGCGTTGAAGTTCTTCGGCACCCAGCCACACGCCCGGTCGACCTCTGTCACCGCGGTCGAGGTGTCCGCCGGCGTCGACCCGGATGCGATGCGCGTGGTCGCCCGCGAGCGATTCCAGGTCGCGCTGGCGGGCGGGCTGGGTCCGCTCACGGGTCGGGTGTTCCGGATCGCCCACCTGGGCGACGTCAACGGCGCCATGGTGCTGGGCTGCCTGGCCGGCGTAGAGGCCGCGATGGCGGTGCAGGCCATCCCTTTTGGCGCCGGCGGCCTGGACGCGGCCGTTGACTGCCTGGCGCGTGGCTGACGCCGGCCGCACCGGTGCCGGAGCCACGTTGCCGCACACAAGGGACAATTCCCCATGACCGCGCCCAAGCCGGACCGCTACGGAGTCGAGTCGGCATATGCCTGGACGCGGCTGGCGGTGTCGCTGGCGCTGATGACCATCGGTGGCGTCGGCATGTACGGCGCTGCCGTCGTGCTGCCGGCCGTGCAGCGCGACTTCGGGGTGGTGCGGGCCGGCGCCTCCTTTCCCTATACCGCGACGCTGATCGGGTTCGGCATCGGCGGCATCCTGATGGGGCGTCTGGCCGACCGCTTCGGTGTGGTGGTGGCGCTGCTGCTGGGAACCACCGGCCTGGGCCTGGGTTTTGTCGCGGCCGGCTCGGCCACGAGTCTGTGGCAGTTCAGCCTGGCGCATGGTGTGTTGATCGGCCTGCTCGGCACCTCGGCCACCTTCGCGCCGTTGGTGGCGGATACCTCGCAATGGTTCACGCGGCGCCGGGGTATCGCCCTGGCCATCTGCATGAGCGGCAATTACCTGGCCGGGGTGGTCTGGCCGCCCGTGATGCAGCATTTCATCGACACCGCGGGATGGCGGCCAACCTACCTCGGACTGGGCGTTTTCTGCGTGCTCAGCATGCTGCCGCTGGCGCTGTTCCTGCGCCGGCCGGCGCCCTCGGGCGCAGGCGCTTCAGCGGCGCCGCCGGTCGCGCTGCGGTCAGCGCGTTTTGTCGGTTTCTCCGATCCGCAACGGCCCCTTGGAATCTCGCCCAACACGCTGCAGTTCCTGTTGTGTGTCGCCGGTGTCAGCTGTTGCGTGGCGATGTCGATGCCGCAAGTGCATATCGTCGCCTACTGCACCGATCTGGGCTTTGGCGCGGCCAGAGGCGCCGAAATGCTGTCGTTGATGATGGGCTTCGGCATTGCCAGTCGGCTGCTCTCGGGCTGGGTGTCCGACCATATCGGCGGGCTGCACACCCTGCTGCTGGGCTCGGTCCTGCAGGGCATCGCGCTGCTGTTGTTCCTGCCGTTCGACGGTCTGGCGCCGCTGTACGTGGTATCTGCGATGTTCGGGCTGTTTCAGGGCGGCATCGTGCCCAGCTACGCCCTGATCGTGCGCGAATATTTCACGCCGCGCCAGGCCGGCGCCCGCGTCGGGACGGTGCTCATGGCCACCTTGCTCGGGATGGCGCTTGGCGGATGGCTTTCGGGTGCGATCTTCGACTGGACCGGCTCCTACCGCGCCGCGTTCATCAATGGCATCGCCTGGAACCTGCTCAACGTGTCGATCGTGGTGTTTCTGATCTACCGCGTGCGCCGGAGCATGAAACCGTCCGCGACGGCCGAGGCGACGCGCCGGCTGGCCTAAGTGGTACGGCAGCGCACCTGCCGGCCAGACCGGCTGCGGCCCGCGCCCGCTCAGCCGCCGTGCCGACCGGGGCCGACGCGCTTCTCGTTTTTGCGCTCCTTGACCAGTTCGACCGTGCCGTTGGCGTTCTCACGCTCGAGCCGGACCGTGAATCCCCAGAGATAGGCCATGTGCTCGAGCACGGTGGCGCACCCGTCGTCGAGCGGCCGGCGCTGGTGCGCAAAGTGGCGCAGCGTCAGGGAGCGATCGCCGCGCAGGTCGACGTTCCAGACCTGGATGTTGGGTTCGCGCCGGCCCAGATCGTACTGCTCCGACAACTGGCGGCGCAGCGCCCGGTATCCGCTTTCGTCGTGTATCGACTCGATCTTGAGCTTGCGGCGCGTGTCGTCGTCGAGTACGGAAAAGAAGCGGAACTCGCGCATCAGCCGCGGCGACAGGTACTGGGCGACAAAACTCTCGTCCTTGAAATTCTGCATTGCGAAGTCGAAGGTTTCGCGCCAGTTCGAGCCCGCGATCTGCGGGAACCATTCGCGGTCTTCCGGCGTCGGCTGCTCGCAGATGCGCCGGATGTCGCGCCCCATCGCAAAGCCCAGCGCGTAGGGGTTGATGCCCGAGTAGTAGGGGCTGTTGTACGGCGGCTGGTACACCACGTTGGTGTGGGACTGCAGGAACTCGAGCATGAAGCCGTCCGACACGCCGCCCTGGTCGTACAGGGTATTGAGCAGGGTGTAGTGCCAGAACGTCGCCCAGCCCTCGTTCATGACCTGCGTCTGGCGCTGCGGGTAGAAGTACTGTCCGATCTTGCGCACGATGCGCACCACCTCGCGTTGCCAGGGCTCGAGCAGCGGCGCGTGTTTCTCCAGGAAATACAGCAGGTTTTCCTCGGGCTCGACGGGAAAGCGCTTTTCCACGGTTTGCTGCGCCCGTTCGAGTTGTGGCGGCAGCGTGCGCCACAGGTCGTTGACCTGCGTCTGCATGTATTCGGCGCGCGCCTGCTGGCGTACGGTTTCCTTCTCCAGCGACAGCTGGGCCGAGCGCTTGTAGCGGTCGACGCCGACATTGCGCAGCGCATGGCAGGCGTCCAGCGTGCGCTCGACTGTCGCCACACCATGGCGCTCCTCGCACTGGGCGATGTAATTGCGCGCAAACACCAGGTAGTCGACGATCGCGTCGGCGCTGGTCCATTGCCGGAACAGGTGGTTGCCCTTGAAGAAGGAGTTGTGCCCATAGGCGGCATGCGCGATCACGAGCGCCTGCATCGGCAGCGTGTTTTCGTCCATCAGGTAGGCGATGCACGGGTT
>JANMYG010000217.1:0-2091 GCA_031381865.1 Betaproteobacteria bacterium
GGCGCTCAGGTCATTGTCGGGTGTGGCTCGCCCAGGCTGCGTGCCTGGCCGCTACCACCCGCGACGAACAGGCTCTCCAGCACCTCGCGCCGCTTGGCGCGGTCGACGCGTGTGCTGTCGAGCCACACGAAGCGCCCGTCCCGCGCGCCTTGGGTGGCGGCGCGCGCCGCGTCGCGGTCGGTGTCGTCGTCGGTCAACACCACCACGCGCCGGATGCGCGGGGCCCGCGCGAGCACGCCGAGTTCGTGTTCGCAGCCCTTGTTGTGCGCCTTGAAGCTGCGCAGGTCCATCAGCACCACATCGCTGCTCTGCACCAGCGCGGCCAGGGTCGGTTGCCAGGTACTGTCGTGGCAATAACACTCGTTGACGCGAAAGCGGCCTTCGGCGTCGCTCGCCAGGTCGAACGCGGCCAGGCGCGCCGGCAGGTCGGCCGGGTCCTGGATGAAACGCGCCGCCAGCCGGCCGTCGATGAAGGTGAAGATGTCGTCGGCGTCGAGCGTGCGCTCGATCAGGTCGGTGCCGGCGATCAACAGCGTGTTGCCGGTCAGGCGCCAGCGCTCGATCACGTGGTCGAACAGCGCCTGGATGCGCTCGTCGTGCTGGAACACGCGCAGCACCAGCAGCGTCGGCGCCCGCCCCGCGCGCTCGAGCAGGCGCGCGCTGACCGACATCGACGCCGGTATCCAGGCCAGCGGCAGCAACAGCACCGTGCCGCCCAGCCCCAGGTCGCTGGCCGCCATCAGTGCCTTGGCCAGCAGCGAGATGCCCCACAACGCGGTGAACAGCACCATCAGTTTGGACAGCAGCTTGCGCGTGTAGGCATGCGCCAGCGCGCGGCCCAGCTGCTTGAGCGGCCACCACGCGAGCAGCCACGGCAGCAGCGCGAACAGGGCCATCACCGCATGGGCGCCGAGCCAGCCGGTCAGCGTCATGAACCAGCCGGGCGGATGGGGCAGCATCAGCGCGATCATGTCCAGGCCGGTCAGCGAGGCCCAGACCAGGCCGATCATCGGCAGCAGCAGCCACGGCGCAATGGCGCGGGTGGCGCCGCCCAGGCACACCACCGCGGCCAGCAGCATCGGCGGCCCGATCTCGAACGCGAGGTAGCCCAGTACCTCCCATGGCCGGCTCTCGACCGAGCGCCAGAGCACCAGCGGAAAACACACCATGAACCACAACACCAGCGCGCCCGCCACGCGAGCTCGCGACCAGCGCCACAACAGGCCTAGCGCCGGGATCACCGGCCACAGCTGGATGAAGGCCAGCGTCAGCAGCCGGTTCGCGCTGAAGACCTTCTCGGCCATCACGACATGCAACTGGATCGCGGCGCTGGACAGGGAGATCAGCGCCGACAGCGCCAGCAGCAGCAGCGCCAGCCGGTAGCCGGCACGCCGGTTGTCGCGCGCTGTCACCGGCAGCGCTTCGGGCAGCTGGGCCGGCTCCGGGATCGCCGCGCCAGCCGCCGGCGCGGATGGCGCCGCCGGTGCGCTCATGAGCCGGCGCATCGCGACGCGGTAGCGGCGCGCCACCCACCAGGCGCCCAGCAACGACAGCAACACCGCCAGCATGAAGATGAAGCTGAGCTTGCCCGTGGAGTAGTTCATGTGTGCGTGCCGGTCTGTGATGGCGTTGCAGCATGGCACAGTTGGCCGGGCCGATCAAGGCGCGGCACAGGCGGGGGCACAGATGGAGGCACAGGCAGGCGGAGCAATGGCATCGGCAGGTGTTTGCCCGAGCGGCATCGTTGCGCCGGTGCCGTGTCGCACTGTCGGCTGGCGCCCGACATCAGCGCCGCGTGCCTGCCACGCAGCCGCCGCGCTCACTCCTGCAAGAACCGCACCCGCACGCTCCTGCCCTTGACCTTGCCGGTATTGAGCTTGCGCAGCGCCTCGTGGGCGATGGCGCGCTGCACGGCGACGAAGGTGGTGAACTCGGTCACGTTGATCTTGCCGATCTGTTCGCGCGTGAAGCCGCCGTCGGGGCCGGTGAGGGCGCCGAGCACGTCGCCGGGGCGGATCTTTTCCTTGCGCCCGCCCAGCAGCTGCAGCGTGACCATCGGCGGCAGCAGCGGGCCCTTGCCGGTGGGTGGCA
>JANMYG010000238.1:0-12809 GCA_031381865.1 Betaproteobacteria bacterium
CTCGACGACGACTACCTGTTGTGGTACGACGTGCCGATCGGCGCGCGGCTGGCGCACCCGGATTTCGTCGTGATCCATCCGCGCCGCGGCCTGCTGGTGCTGGAAGTCAAGGACTGGCGGCTCGCCACGATCCAGCGCGCCGACCGGCAGACCTGGGAGATCATCGCGGACGGCATCCCCAAGAATGTCATCAACCCGCTGGAGCAGGCGCGCCAATACGCGCACCAGGTGGTGAACGCGCTCGAGCGCGACCCGCAGCTGGTGCAGCCGCAGGGCAACCACCACGGCAAGCTGGCCTTTCCCTGGAGTTATGGCGTGGTGTTCCCGAACATCACGCGCAAGCAGTTCGAGAGTGCCGAGCTGCGGCACGCCATCGAGCCGCAGCGCGTGTTGTGCCAGGACGAAATGCTCGAGTCGGTGGGCGCCGAAGACCTGCAAAGCCAGCTGTGGGGCATGTTCCCCTACATGATGCGCGGCGTGTTGTCGCTGCCGCAGCTCGACCGGGTGCGCTGGATACTGTTCCCCGAAATACGCGTGCAGACCCAACGCCCTTTGTTCGACGACAGCGACCCTGCGGCCGAGTTGCCCGACATCATGCGTGTGATGGACCTGCAGCAGGAGCAACTGGCGCGCTCCCTGGGCGACGGCCACCGCGTGATCCATGGCGTGGCGGGTTCCGGCAAGACCATGATCCTGGGTTACCGTGCCGAGTACCTCGCGAAGGCGCACACGGAGACCAGCAAACCGATACTGATCCTTTGTTACAACGAGCCGCTGGCCGTGAAGCTGGCGAGCTTGATGCATGCCAAGGGACTGACCGCCACGGTGCATGTGCGCCATTTCCACAAATGGTGCCGGCAACAACTGGTGGCCTTTGGCCAGGGCATTCCGGCCCAGGGGCCGAACCTGTTCGACGAGATGGTGCGCAACGTCATCCGGGCGGTGGACCGCAAACAAATACCGAGCGGCCAGTACCAGGCCATACTGATCGACGAGGGCCATGACTTCGCGCCCGAGTGGCTCAGGCTGGTGACGCAGATGGTGGACCCCGCCACCAACAGCCTGCTGCTGCTGTACGACGATGCACAGAGCATCTACGAACGCACCCGCAGCAAACAGTTCAGCTTCAAGAGCGTGGGCGTGCAGGCGCAGGGCCGCACCACCATCCTTCGGATCAACTACCGCAATACCAGGCAGATACTGCAGACCGCCAGCCTGATCGCGGCCGACCTGCTGACCGCCGACGACACCGACGACGACGGCATCCCGCTGCTGCACCCGATCAGTTGCGGCCGCGATGGCGAGCCGCCCCTGATCGTGCGCCTGCCCACGCCGCGCCGCGAGGCCGAGAAGATCGCCGCCCTGTTGCACGAGGCGCACGGCCAGGGGCTCGCCTGGGGCGACATGGCCATCATCTGCCGGCGCCATGCGGTGCTGGAGGAATGCGCCGCGGCGCTGGCGCGCAAGCGGCTGCCCTACCAGCTGCGCAAATCGGCCGGCAGCTTCAACCCCGACGCCGACACCATCAAGCTGCTGACCATGCACGCCAGCAAGGGGCTGGAGTTCCCGCTGGTCGCGCTGCCCGGCATCGGCCAGATGCCGGCTGCCGGCGACGACGAGCACGAGGAGGCGCGGATTTTCTATGTGGCGGCGACCCGGGCGACGCAGCGGCTGGTGATCACGGTGAGCGGCGAAGGGGCGTTTGGCAGGAGGTTGGGGTGCTGAAGCGTGCGCGGCGCTTCTGGCCATGGCAGTCGCCAGCCCGGATTTGGTGCCAGAGAGCCATCACCACCTGCAACCCCGGGGCCGGTCAAACCTGCGGCAAGTATTTTTCGAGCAGTTCCTGTACTGCATCGGCCTGCAACGCATCGCGCTGGCGCTTGATGGCCTCGCGCTCCGGTTGGTCAGCCAGCCAGCGCTTGAATGCCACAAACGTGACGGGGTTCACAGTTGTCATCCGTGCCATGGCGCCGTTGCTGGCCACGATGACGGCCGAGAAGGTGGGCGAATCCAGCAGCAGGTTGGCCCGGCGGGCCTGAACAACCCAGAAGTCATCGTCCTCGGCGCTGAGCTTGATGGGGTGCGGGTCGTCACGAGCGCGATCGCGGCGGATGATGTCCACCTCGAAACCGTCTTTGTTGACGGCGGTGTATTGCTGGCTCTTGCGGATGCGGAACGTGTTGTCGACCTTCTTCAGCACGCCCAGCATGGAACTGTCGACGCGCGCCAATTGCGTGGAAAAGGTGATGCGCTTGCGGGTGTCCCATAACAAGTCCATGTCCCGCGTGGCGAGGACCCCGGCGACCAGCCGCACGCCGGCCACGGCCTCATAGGCATACAGCGCGTGCGTGCCGATCACGCGGAAATGTTCACCCAGTTGCGTGCTGGCCAGTCGGCCCAGCAGCGATACGACGAGCGGGTCCACCCGACCCACGCGCAATGCCCGGTTGAGTCGTTGTTGTTGCACCAGTGCCGCCCGCAGGCCGGCCATGCGCTCCGCGCTTTCCTGCTTTCTCCGGGTGAATCTTGCGTAGATCGCCTCGGTTTCTGGGGCGCGCGCACCGAGGCTCGTCTCGGCCCCCGCCGGAGTGGTTCGCACCAGGTATTTGGCGTCTGGCGCGGTTGGCGGGCCAGCGTGCCAATACATGCCGCCACGCACCTGGGCGGCTTCCGCAACGGCTTCTTCCAGGGCTTCGAAGACTGCAACGGAGTCGATGTATTGCCGCGATACGGACGCGCTGGTTACCAGCATTTCGGTATGTCACTCATTTTTGTAGATATATACCGAATAACTATAGGTATCAATATCTTAACTTTGACTTGAATACCCCATATTGACCCACTATGCGACTGGTGCCCGGTCCGATGTCGGCGCGCCAGGCTGGAGCCGCCGCGCCGCTGCCAGCCCGTTGTCCAATGCGTCCGCCCTGTCACCTGCGCTGGCCAAGAAAGGCGTCGATCGCGGCCGCCAGCTCGGCCTCGCGCCCGGTGTAGTGGTGGTCGGCGCCGGCCACCATCACCTGGCGCGATCCGTTGGATTGCCTGAGGGCGAAACTGCGCCGCGCGGCGGCGCCGAGCACCGGGGCCACGTCCTGCTCGCCGTAGACGTCCAGGACCGGCAGCGCATAACTGCGCATGGCCCACGAAAACCCGCCCGTGAGCCCCAGCACGATCCAGGCCGCGTAGGGCGTGGAACGGTGGGCCCGGTCGAGGTAGTCGTTGACCATCCAGGCCCCCATGCTGTGCGACAGCAGCACCACTTGCGCATGGCCGCGCGCACGCAGCCAGTCGGCAGCGCTGGCCATGCGGTCCGCCGCGTCGGGGAACAGCTTCGGGTAGTAGTCGTCGGCCTGCGCCTCCTTGTCCAGTACCGGCATCTGGATAGCGAGCGTGGTGTATCCGAGGTCGGCCAAGCGGATGCGCAGGATGCCGATGACACCGAAGTCGGGATGCACACCCACGCCGTGGACCAGCACGATCGCCGGCTTCGTCCCCTTGGCCACGGTGTAGAGCGCGAGAAAGCCGCGCCCCGAAGCGGCCGGGATCCGAACCGCGTCGCCGACGACCACGGTCGGGACGATCTCGTCGGCCCACCGCTGCTCGCGTTCGAGGTCCTGCGCGTGGGCCGACGTCATGCCGAGCGCGGCGACAAGACCCATAACCAGCAGCATGTTCATGGCGCACCTCAGAGCCGGAGTCCGGAGCAACGATCATATTGATCTTTCCCAAATTGATGACAAGTCAATGTCCGTTCGACAGGCTCCCTTCGACAGGCTCCCTTCGACAGGCTCCCTTCGACAGGCTCCCTTCGACAGGCTCAGGGCGAACGGTGTCTTGAATATCGAAAACCTCAATAGCCGCGGGCCGGCCCAGCAGCCACCACGCCGCGCCGGCGGCGAACGGCGCCGCGCCATCCGGCGTGCCACTTCTCGCTGTCCAGATGCGCCACCTGTAGCGCGTCGTAGCGCGTCGCAGCGCGTGCCGGCATACTTCGCGCATCCGCATCCTTGTCCCGCTGCTGCCACCTGACACCATGTCCGCTGAACAACGCCTGAAAGAACTGGGCATCGTGTTGCCCGCCCCATTGCAACTGCCACCCGGGGCGCGCCTGCCGTTCGTGCCGGTGCGCCTGCGCGGCAACCATGCCTACATCTCGGGCCATGGTCCGCTGGACGCCAATGGCAAACTCGCCGGCCCGTTCGGCAAGGTCGGTACCGACGTCACACCCGAGCAAGCCTGTACCGCGGCGCGCCTGACCATGCTTGCGATGCTGGCCGACCTGAAGATCGCGCTCGGCAGCCTGGACCGTGTCACGGCCTGGCTCAAGCTGCTCGGCATGGTCAACGCCGCGCCGGGTTTCAACGCCATGCCGGGTGTGGTCAACGGCGCCTCGGACCTGCTGCTCGATTTGTTCGGCCCCGACATCGGCGCCCATGCGCGCTCGGCCATCGGCGTGGCCGAACTGCCCTGGAACATCCCGGTCGAGCTTGAAGCGGAACTCGAATTCGCCTGAGGCGCCGCCGACCGCGCGCCGCCGGCCGCCCACCACCGACCCGCTACAGTCGGCGGCATGACACAGCGTCTTACGCCGGGCACCGCCCTGCTGCTCACCGTGCCGCCGCTGTTGTGGGCCGGCAATGCCATCGTCGGCCGGCTGGTGCAGCAGCTGATTCCCCCGGTCACGCTGAATTTCTTTCGCTGGGTGCTCGCGTTCGCCATCCTGCTGCCACTGGCCGGCTGGGTGCTGCGGCCCGCCAGCGGCATGTGGGCGCACTGGCGGCGCTTCGGGGTGCTGGCGTTGCTCGGCGTGGGTTGTTACAACGCGCTGCAGTACCTGGCGTTGCAGACCTCCACACCGCTCAACGTGACACTGGTGGCCGCCAGCATGCCGCTGTGGACGCTGGCACTGGGTGCGCTGTTCTTCGGCGCCACGGTGTCGCGCCTGCAGCTGCTGGGCGCGTTGTTGTCGATGGCTGGCGTGGCGGTGGTGCTGTCGCGCGGGCAGTGGACGCAGCTGCTGCAGCTGCGCCTGGTGGCGGGTGACGGCTTCATCCTGCTCGCCACCCTGTGCTGGGCCTTGTACAGCTGGCTGCTGTCGCGCCCCGACGAGCCGCAAGCCATCCGCGCCGACTGGGCTGCTTTCCTGCTGGCGCAGGTTGTGTTCGGCCTGGGCTGGTCGGGCCTTTTCGCCGGTGCCGAGTGGGCACTCACCGACGCCCACATCCGGTGGGGCTGGCCCCTGGCCGCTGCACTGCTGTACGTTGCCATCGGCCCGGCCGTGCTGGCGTACCGCTGCTGGGGCATGGGCATACAGCGCGCGGGGCCGGCCGTGGCGGGATTCTTCTCCAACCTCACACCACTGTTCGCGGCACTGATGTCGGCCGCCTTTCTGGGTGACCCGCCCAGGGCCTACCACGCGCTGGCCTTCGTGCTGATCGCCGGCGGCATCATGGTGTCGGCGCGGCGATGAACCCGGCACCGGCGCCGCCCACCCGCCACGCTGGTCGGATCAGGTCGGTGCGGCGCCCGGCGCAGCGAAATCAAGGAGGAGGCCGCAGGCCGGGGGACATTCGCGGAGCCGAGTGCAGCGCCGGCCTGATCCCGCCCACCCCACCAGTTGGCAAAATCGGAATGAAAGCTGTCACGCGCGGTCACTACCTGACCCTTTGAATGCAATGCCGTATCAGCCATGGTTCGCTGAAGTTTCAACCAACACACCCCCGGAGCCTGCACATGGACCAAACCACTTCCGACCTCCTGACCCGCACCGCGGCGGGCACGCCGATGGGCCAGCTGATGCGGCGTTACTGGGTGCCGATCCTGGCGTCGGATGAAATCGCGCTGCCCGACGGCCCGCAGGTGCGGGTACAGATCATGGGCGAGAAGCTGCTGGCGTTTCGCGATACCGAGGGCCGCCCCGGCCTGATCGACGAGTTCTGTACCCACCGCGGCGCATCGCTGTTTTTCGGCCGCAACGAGCAGTGCGGCATCCGCTGCGCCTACCACGGCCTCAAGTTCGACCGCAGCGGCGCCTGCGTGGACGTGCCGTCGGCGCCGCAGGTGGCGCCGCGCATGCGCATCAAGGCCTACCCGTGCATCGAGCGCGCCGGCATCGTCTGGGCGTACATGGGCCCGCCCGACCAGCAGCCGGCCGCGCCCGGGGTGGAATGGTGCACCTTGCCCGACGACCACGTGTTCGTGTCGCGGCGGCTGCAGCAATGCAACTACCTGCAGGCGATGGAGGGCGGCATCGACACGGCGCATGTGTCCTATGTGCACCGCTACGAGGTCGACATCGACCCGATGCACCGCGGCACCCGGGCGCTGGAGTACATCAAGGCCGACGGCAACGTGGTGTTCGAGATCGAGAAGACGCCGTTCGGCCTGACGCTGTACGGGCGGCGCAACGGCGACGCCGACACCTACTACTGGCGCATCACGCAGTGGCTGTTTCCGTGGTTCACGCTGATCCCGCCGTTCGGTCGACACGCGCTCGGCGGCCACGTGTGGGTGCCGGTCGACGACCAGAACTGCTGGGCCTGGAGCATCAATTTCCATCCCGACAAGCCGCTGGGCGCCGACGAGCGCGCCCAGATGCAGGCCGGCCGCGGCATCCATGTGCGTTATGAAGAGGGTGCCGACCCGAAGTCGTGGCGGCCGCGCGCCAACCGCGACAACGATTACCTGATCGACCGCCAGGCGCAAAAGGAGCAACGCGCCTACAGCGGCGTGTTCGGTTTTTCGGAGCAGGACGCGTCGCTGCAGGAGAGCATGGGCGCGATCCAGGACCGCACGCGCGAACTGCTGTTGCCGACCGACAAGGCGATCCAGATGGCGCGGCGCATGCTGCAGGAGGCCGCGCAGGGTCTGGCGCAGGGCGTCGAGCCGCCGGCGCTGGACGCTGCTGCCCAGCAGGTGCGCGCCGCTGGCGTGTTGCTGCCCCGGGGCCAGGACCCCAAACCCTGGGCCAGCGACAAGATCCGGCAGGTCCGGGGCAAAGCGGTGTATTCGTTGTGAGGCGCCGGCGCGCCATGGTTGCTGCTAGCCGAACACCCGCCGGGCGTGTTGGCCCAGACCCTGCGCGACGCTGGAAAAACGCTCGCCCCGGATGGCGCGCGCGGCCGGAAAACGCGCCGCGATACGGTCTGCCAGCGGCTGCAGGCCGGTCGACCCGCCGGTGAAGTACAACGCGTCGACCTGCGCTCGGGCGACGCCCGCCTGGGCCAGCGTTTCGTCGGCGGCGAACGCGATGCGCTCCAGGTCGGCGCCGATCGCATCGATTGCGCCGGCCTCGTCCAGCACCACCTGCAGGCCGGCGTCGAGCAGGCCCAGGTCGATCGTCGCAGCAGCGCCATCGGCCACCGCGATCTTCGCGGCTTCGGCCCGGCCGATCAGTGCGTGCCCGAGCCGCTGGCGCACCACGGCCATCAGCCGCGCGTGCTGCTGCGTGTCGGCATAGAAAGTCCGCATGCCCTGGAGTTCGGCCACACGGCCGGCCGCATAGACGGTGTTGATCAAGTGCCAGGTCGCCAGGTCGAAATACACCTTGCTCGGCACCTCGCGCCCGGTCGGCCCCAGCGCGCGGTAGCCGCAACTGGGCAGGATGCGCGCGAGTTCGATCTGGCGGTCGAAATCGGTGCCGGCGACGTGTATGCCGTGGTTGGCCAGGATGTCGTCCTTGCGCTCGACGCGCCGGCGCCGCGCCGGGCCCACGCGCACGAGCGAGAAGTCCGAGGTTCCGCCGCCGATGTCGGCCACCAGCACCAGTTGTTCCCGCACCACCGTGGTTTCGTAATCCAGCGCGGCCGCGATCGGCTCGTACTGGAACCGGACCTCCGCAAAACCCACCGCGCGCGCGGCCTGCTCCAGCGCCGCCTGGGCGGCGGCATCGCGCCGCGGGTCGTCGTCGACAAAGAACACCGGACGGCCCAGCACCACCTGGGTCAGCGGGTGGCCGGCCTGCGCCTGCGCCATGCTCTTGAGGTGGCGCAGGTAACTGCCCACCACGTCGAGGTAGCGCACCGAGCGGCCACCACCGACGTCGGTGGCCTGTGCGGCCAGCGTCGAGCCCAGGATGCTCTTCATCGACCGCATCAGCCGGCCCTCGATGCCCTCGACGTAGGCGGCCACCGCCGCGCGCCCATAGTGGCGTTGCGGCTCCTGGTACGAGGCCAGGCCCTCCACGGCATAAAACACGGCGGTCGGCATGTTGTGCTGGCCGGGTTCGAGCTCGACCAGCCGCACGCGCGCCTGGTCCGGCAGCGCAATGGCCGAATTGGAGGTGCCGAAATCGATCGCGCAGAAGGCGGGCATGGGAACCGCTGCCGGCGTCGCGCGCGGCGCGGTGCGGGTTGGGGCAAAAGGGGAAGGACGCGATTCTATAGACAGTGGCATGGCCCTGGCCTGTCGGGGCTGCCATGCATACTGGGGTCATGCAGACACACCAGGCATTGCCGAGCCCGCCGCCGCCTGCGCACGCCATCCGTATCGCGCTGGCGCTGTCGCTCGGGGCGGCGGTGTCGCTGGGCATCACGCGTTTCGCTTATGGTTTGTTGCTGCCGCCGATGCGTGCCGACCTGGGCTGGAGTTATGCGCTGGCCGGTGCGATGAACACCAGCAATGCGGCCGGTTACCTGCTCGGCGCCCTCGTCACGCCCGCGTTGCTGCGTCGTACCAGCCCCGGCGCGCTGCTGCTGCAGGGCAGCCTGGCAGCCAGTGTGCTGATGGCCGCCAGCGGCCTTTTCACCGACACCACGGTGTGGCTGGTGCAGCGTCTGCTGGCGGGCATCACCAGCGCGTTGGTGTTCGTCACGGGTGGCCTGCTCGCGGCGCGCCTGGGTGCCACCGACCCCCGGCGTGGCGGCCTGCTGATCGGCATGTATTACGGCGGCACCGGTATCGGCATCAGCCTGTCCGCGCTGGTGGTGCCGACCGTAATGCAGGCCGCCGGGGCTTCGGCCCATGCCTGGGCGTGGGGCTGGGCGGCGCTCGCGCTGTTGTGTTTCGCCGGCACCGCATTGCTGCGCTGGCCGACCGCGCGCATGGCTGCGCTGGCCCGCGCGACCGGTGCCCCGATGGTGGCGGCGCCGGCGGGCCAAGCACGCGTGCCGGTCGGCCGGTTCGCGTTCGCACTGGCCGGTTATGGCATGTTTGGCGTCGGTTACATCGGCTACATGACCTTCGTGGTCGCGCTGTTGCACGAGCAGGGGCAATCGGTGGCCAGCATCACCGCGTTTTATGCGCTGCTGGGCCTGGCCGTGGTGCTGTCGCCGCGGCTGTGGTCGTGGCTGCTGGACCGTTTCCGCGACGGTCGGCCGCTGGCGATCCTCAATGCGCTGTTGGGCGTGGCCACCATCCTGCCGGCCCTCAGTGGGGCCTGGCCGCTGGTGCTGGCCTCCGGGCTGCTGTTTGGCGCGGTGTTCCTGTCGGTGGTCGCATCCACCACCGCGCTGGTGCGGCACAACCTGCCCCCCGGCCAGTGGGCCGCGGGCATCAGCGTCTTCACGATCGTGTTCGCCGCCGGGCAGATCGTGGGCCCGACCGTGGTCGGGTGGATCGCGGACGGTGCCGGCGGCCTGGCGCGCGGATTCATCGTGTCCGCAGCGGCGCTGTGGGTCGGCGCGGCGCTGGCGCTCAGGCAGCGTTGATGCGCGCAGCGCCGCCACCGGCAGCGCTGCGCCAGGCGGCGTCGTTTGTTTCCCACTCGATCACGCACCGCCTGCGCGCGCAGCGCCCCGCTACACTGGCCGGCGGCACGCCACCATGTCCTTTGCATCCCTCGGCCTTTCCCCGGCGCTGGTCCGCGCTGCCGGCGCAGCGGGTTTCGCCGCGCCCACACCGATCCAGGCGCAGGCCATACCCGCGGTGCTGGGCGGGGCCGACCTGCTGGGCTCGGCGCAAACCGGCTCCGGCAAGACCGCCGCCTTTGGTTTGCCACTGCTGCAGCTTCTGCAGCAAGGCCAGCACCACACACCGCGGCGGGTGCGCGCGCTCGTTCTTGTGCCCACGCGCGAGTTGGCGGCGCAGGTGGGCGAGGTGCTGCGCAGCCTGGCGCAGCACCTGCCCGCGCCGACCCGGGTGGCGGTCGTCTTCGGCGGTGTCTCGCTCAACCCGCAGATGATGGGACTGCGCGGCGGTGCCGACGTGGTGGTGGCCACACCGGGGCGGCTGCTGGACCTGGTGCAACACAACGCGCTGCGGCTCGCGTCGGTCGGCCTGCTGGTGCTCGACGAGGCCGACCGCCTGCTGGACCTGGGTTTTGCCGACGAACTCCAGCGCGTGCTCGCGTTGTTGCCGCCAAAGCGGCAGAACCTGTTCTTCTCGGCCACCTTCGCACCCGCCGTGCAACAACTCGCGCAGGGGCTGCTGCACGCGCCTGTGCACGTGGCCGTGCCGGGCAGCGCGGCCGGCGGTCCGGCGACGTTGCAACGCGTGATCCAGGTCGACGCGGCGCGCCGCACCGAGTTGCTGCGCCACCTGATCAAGCAGCAGTCGTGGGACCGGGTGCTGGTGTTCGTGGCGACCCAGTACGCGGCCCAGCACGTGGCCTGGAAGCTGCACCAGAGCGGGATCTTCGCCACGCCCTTTCATGGGGGCATGGGCCAGGGCGCGCGCACGCAAGTGCTGGCCGAATTCAAGCAGGAACTGTGGGACGTGGTGGTGACCACCGACCTGGCTTCGCGCGGGATCGACATCGCGCAACTGCCGGTGGTGGTGAACTACGACCTGCCGCGCTCGGCGGTGGACTATGTGCACCGCATCGGGCGCACCGGGCGCGCCGGCGCGGGTGGCCTGGCGCTGAGCTTCGTGAGCGCGCAGACCGAGGCGCACTTTCGCCTGATCGAGAAGCGCCAGCACCTGAGCCTGCCGCGCGAGCAGGTGCCGGGTTTCGAGCCGGCAGAACAAGCGCCGCCGGTCGACCTGGCGCCGGTTCCCGGCACCGGCGGCATCAAGGGCAAACGCGCCAGCAAGAAGGACAAGTTGCGCGCCGCCGCGCCGCGCGGGACTTAGCTGGCCGCCGCCTGACCGGCCGCGTCCGCGGGCCGCAGCTTGCGCTGCGCGGGCCGGGCCAATATTTCGATGTAGAAACGTTCACCGCCTTCCCGGGCCACGCCGTCGATCAGGCCCGTCAGCGCGGACAGGTGGGCGACTTCGGCCGCCTCCGGCGTCGCGCCGAAGCGGCAATCGAAGTCCCAATAGTCCGCGCCTTCGGGCAAGGTGTGTCGCCGCTCGCGCCGGATGTATTTGCGGATCTCGTGTTTGACCGCATCCAGAACCCGGTCGCGGTTCTTGCCTTCGATCTGGAGCTGGAAAGTTTTCTTCATGGGCGATGGTAGCGCCGCTTGCTAAAGTGGGGCACTTCAAGAGACTACGCAGGTGACTCCATGGTGCGGACGAACGGGTGGGCGGTCAAGGTGATGGCGCTGGTCAAGGGCGGCAATACGCAGGCGGCGATCGCGCTGATCATGGGGGCGCCGGGCGCGCAGGACATCAAGGCATTACATGCCGCGATGGGCGCGACCGGCCTGTCCGGGCGCTGGCCGGACGTGGACGCGGCGATCGCCGACAGTTATGCGGCGCTGTCGGCGCCGAGGCTGCACCGGTCGCCGTGAGGACGGCATGTTGCTATGGATGGCAATCGGTTCGCATTTGATGGTGCGCCGAGTCACTAAGTACTCAACGAAATGTCCCCTACGTCATGGCACATCCGTCGCCCGAACCAGGTGAAAGCGGCTCGATGTTCGCGCATTTGCGGGACTTCGCCAAGCGATTCAGAATCGCCCAATGAACTGGAAAGAAGCTGTCAAGATCTCGCTGGAAAATTACTCTCTGAGGCACGGAACGATCCAGATCGACCGACGCAAATTCCTCGAAGAAGAACAACAGCGAATTGTCAATCTGTCGAACAGCAATGGCAAGACTCCGAGTCAAACGATCAGTCGCGTCTTGCAGGAGCTGAGAGATGAGGGCCTGTTGTTCTTTTCCAGCGCTGGTCGCTATGTTCTGACTGACAAAAAGCTCGATGTTTTGGCGGAAGACGCGCCTGACGACGTCCTGGATCGCGCGGCGATAAAGGGCAACCTTGTGCTTAAAGACGTGGAAGTGTCTGACGAGTCGGGGCAAAGGCGCCTGAGGAGGGGTATTGGAGCACTGCGGCGCGCGACACTTTCGAACTATTGTGAAACTTGCGCCCTTTGCGACATCAAAGAGCGGTCACTCCTTGTGACCAGCCATGTCGCAAGATGGGCGGATAGGCCGGAAGCGCGAGGCCTGCTGACAAATACGATCTGTTTCTGCAGTTTTCACGATCGTCTTTTTGAGAATGGGTTCTTCTCGCTTGACGACCATTGCCAGCTTATCGCGCGACACGACATTGCCAGCAAGTGCATATCAATCTGGTTGAAGACTTGTACCTTCAGTTTCAGATTGCCCACTGTCGCCCCTGCTGTGATTTACTTGCAGGAACACCGCGAGCGCGTCGACTTGCATTGACGCTGACACGACGTTGCAATCTGATTTGTCGGGGGTCGCGGTGCAACTACACTCAACGACGAACCAACTGTTGAGGACGCCGATGAATTTTTTTCAAACCATCAGTTCAATGGTTCGTGTTGTCGGTAGGACGGTCTTGCTCGCTGCAGTGGCCGGTACAGGCACGTTGGTGTTGGCCCAGGCCTACCCCTCCAAACCACTCAAGTTCGTCGTGCCGTTCCCGGCCGGCAGTGCCACCGACGTGGTGGGCCGCATCGTCGCCCAGGCCATGGGCGACGCGCTGGGCCAGCCGGTGGCGGTGGACAACAAGGCCGGCG
>JANMYG010000241.1:0-1534 GCA_031381865.1 Betaproteobacteria bacterium
GAGATCAGCCAGCAGGCTTGTCGCTGGATGAAAGCCAGTCGATGATCCAAATACGGTCGGTACCGATTTCTGCAGTCGCGGGGAGCTTCGGCGGTCGCTCAAGAATCGCCTGCTCGCTGCCCGTCAGACCGTCGCTACCACTATGCACGCCGTGCCTGTTGTGACTGTGGTGATTGCATTACAGGTAGTCAGGATCCTGCTTCGGCAGGTCAGTGCGCATCCCTGGCTTGCAGCGGAAATGCAGCGGGGTTGCGGATGGATTCGACGGATAGATCGATGTCCAGGAGCGGCCAGTACAGGTGGTCCGGTGTTGGCCACTCGACGTTCGATAGTTGCTCGATTGTCGCCTTCCTGAACCATGGAAACTGCTCGAACGGCACCAGCAACTCTTCGGCGCCGAGCAGCAGCCAGAAGCCGTGTCGCGATACATGTGTTACCTCACACGTCGAAGTGGTGATTCCATGCATCACGAATCTCCTCAAGATGTGCCAGTACTACATTGCTGGCTTCGCGAAGTCGACGCTCGGACAAGCCGGTGGCATTTGCCAGCGCGACGTCTGGTGTCAACCAGAACTTGGCTTCCCCGTCTGGATGGGCAACATGCACGTGGATTCGGGGCTCTTCACGCGAGAAGAAGAATAGCCGGAATTAACCATCTCGAACCACGGTTGGTGCCATCGCTGAAATGTAGCTCAAGCAGGCCAATTGCCAGCGTGTATCGCCGAACCATTCGGACGTCGGCGCCGTCGCGTTCTGGCCGGGGCCGGCGCCGGGGCCGGGGCCGGGGCCGGGCCATCATCGCGCGCTCTGCCTGGTGTTCATCGTCTTGGTGTAGTGGGGCTGCTGTTGGGTTCGTCATGCCGGGTCCGGTGCCGCATGTCCGCGACCATGGTCATGGGCCGCGATGGATTGCGGGGCAGGCCGGCAATGACAGTGGCCAAGCCAGCAGTACGAGGGCGAGGCGCACGGATATGGGTTGGGCGTCGCGGCGCCACGCGTGCCGGTATCGGCTGGCCATTGACCGCTTCGGCTCGCTGATCGCCTGCATCGGCTGGCCGATTGCCGGCGGCAACTGGAAAATTGCCGGCCTCGGTCAAAGCCGTGGCGGACCGGCGTCGTTGAGCGCTTCTCCGTAGACCATGCGCGCCACCTGTGCTTCGGCCGCCGCCGTCTCGCACCGGCGGCAGGGGCGGGAGGTGGAGTACAACACGCTTCCCGCCAGGCTCGTGCGACCCAGGCGCCGTTGTGCATCGCGAATCGCCATGCGTTCGGCATGTGCATCCGGATCACCGAGTTTGACTACCTGGCTCGGACCCTCGCCGATGATCTCGGAGCCGGCCACCAGGACCGCGCCGTAGGGCTGGTCGCCCCAGGACTCGGCCAGTCGCTGCATCGCCTGCGCGGCCCTGAACCAGCGCCGCTGGCTGTCGACTGGCTGCACCAGCTGTTCTGCGGCAACGGACCAGCGGGCGGCCACGCCCAGCGCCGCGCCCAACACAATGCGCAACACCGACCGGCGCCGTCCGGCGCCATC
>JANMYG010000015.1:0-9942 GCA_031381865.1 Betaproteobacteria bacterium
CTCGGCCGCGCCGACGCGCGCCGCGCGTGGGACATCTCGGTGCAGGCGGTCGCGCTGATCGACGAGCGCATCGCCCGGTACGGCATCGCGTGTGACCGCGTGCACGGTTACCTGCATGTCGCCGATTCGCCGCGCAAGGCGCGTGCGCTGGAGGCCGAAACCCAGGCCATGCAGCGCGACTACGGGTTGCACTGCGACTACGCCGCCGGCGCCGCGGTGCAGGCCTATATCCAGAGCCCGCGTTATTGCGCGGCCGCCTTCGAAAACCATTCGGGCCACCTGCACCCGCTCAAGTACGGGCTGGGCTTGGCGCGCGCCGCACGCGAACTCGGCGTGCAGATCTACGAACGCTCGGCGGTGCTGGATCTGCAGCGCGGGGCAAGACTGCGGGCGGTGACGGCGGCGGGTGAGGCGAGCGCGCGTTTCGCCGTACTCGCGGGCAACTGCACACTGGCCGAGATTGGGCCACGGGTCGCACCCGAACTGCAGCCGCGGCTGATGCCGGTCGGCACCTACATGGTGGCCACGGCACCACTGTCGGCCGAGTTGTGCGCGCGCCTGATCCCCGGCGCGGCGGCGGTGAGCGACAACAATTTCGTGCTCGACTACTTCCGTTTCAGCGCCGACCACCGGCTGCTGTTCGGCGGGCGCGTGAGTTACACCACCAACACACCGCGCCGGCTCGAGTCGACCATGCGCGAGCGCATGGCCCGGGTGTTCCCGGCGCTGGCGCAGCTGCCGATCGAATTCGTGTGGGGTGGCTTCGTGGACATCAGCATGAACCGCGCGCCCGATTTCGGTCGGCTGGGCGACAACCTGTATTACCTGCAGGGTTTCAGCGGCCATGGTCTGGCCCTGACCGGCATGGCGGGGCGCCTGGTGGCCGAGGCGGTGGCAGGGCAGGCCGGGTGCTTCGACCTGTTCGCCCGGCTGCAGCACCGCAATTTCCCGGGCGGCGCGTGGCTCAGGACACCGGGCCTGGCGCTCGCAATGTGGTACCACGTGTTGCGCGACGCGATGTGAGTTCGGCCGCGATCGCGCGTCCCAGCGCCGGGCCGAAGCGCTCGATCTTTTCCAGCGGGGCATAACCGTAACCGATCACCAGGCCGCGCAGGTCGTCGCGGCGCAGGCAATAGGAAGACAGCGGCCGCACCGTCATCCCGAGCTGGGCGATGCGGCGGCTGATGTGCTTGTCGTCGAGTGTGGCGGGCAGGCGCAGGCACAGGTGCAGGCCCTGCTCGGCGCCGCTGATCCATGCACCGGCTGCCAGGCACGGCGCCAGCGCTTCGAGCAGGCAGCGCCGGCGCTGCGCGTAACTGGCGCGGGCGCGGCGCAGCGCGCTGGCGAAATGCCCCATCTCGATGAACTCGGCCAGCGCCGCCTGCAGCGGCATCTGGCCCGGCCGGTTGAGGTCGTAGTGCGCCTGCTTGAAGGCGCCCGCCAGTTGCCGCGGCACCACCAGGTAACCCAGCTTGAGGCCCGGGTACAGGACCTTGGAGAACGATCCCATGTAGAGCACGCGTTCGTCCTGGTCGAGCCCGGTCAGCGAAGCCAGCGGTGGCCCGTCGAAGCGGAACTCGCTGTCGTAGTCGTCCTCCAGGATCCAGGCCTTGTGGGCGCGCGCGATCTCGAGCAGGCGGTGGCGGCGCGCCAGCGACATGACGACCCCGGTCGGGTACTGGTGCGACGGTGTGGCGTAGATCAGGCGCGGGGCGGATTTTTCGTCCTGCGGCCCGGGCGCCAGGCCCTGCTCGTCGACCGCGACGGCGTGTTGCCTGAGGCCGGTGGCCATGAAGGCCTTGACTGCGCCCCAGTAGGCCGGGTCCTCGATCCACACCGTGTCGTTATGGTCTGCCAGCATCTGGGCGCACAACTCGAGCGACTGCTGGGTGCCGCTGGTCACCACCACCTGCTCGACGTCGAGTTCTGCGCTGCGAAACAGCCGCAGGTAATCGGTCACGGCGCGTCGCAACGGCGCGTATCCACCCGAATAACTGTAGTCCAGCATCTCGGGGTAGGTCATCTTCCAGTGCTTGTTCTGCAGCCTTTGCCACAACCCGGCCGGAAACGCGCTGAAGTCGGCGGCGCCGGGTGTGAACGGCTGGATTTCGAGTTCCGTGGCGCAGAAAGTCGCGGCCAGCGACTGGCCGCGCCGCGACAGGCCGGCGCCCTGGCCGGCGGCGCTCGGTGGCCGGCGCCGCACCGACACCGGCAGGCCCGCGTTCACATAGGTGCCGCTGCCGACGCGGCTGGCCAGAAAGCCCTCCACGCCCAGCTGCTCGAGCGCGGCCACCACCGTATTGCGCGACAGGTTCAGGTCGCGCGCCAGGTCGCGGCTCGACGGCAGCCGGTCGGCCGGCTTGAGCTTGCCGTCCAGCATGGCGCGGCGCAACGCTTCGTAGAGCTGCCGGTGCAGCGGCAGGTCGGTCTCGTTCTGCAGGCGCGCCAGGTGGCTGATCAGCAATTCCGAAAGCATGGTGGGAACGTGGTGGGTGGGCAGCAGCCAGGTGGCCCGGCGCCGCGGACGGCGCGGCAGGTGGCACCATCGACTTGCCCCAAATGGCTCCCATTGTGATCCAATTCGGGGCGCAGAATCAAGGCCCAGCACAGAACAACAAAGAACCCGGAAGCCACCCGCATGAACAATCCGCCCTGTCTGGTCTGGCTGCCAGTTGACCACCGTCTGCTGGGCGCCGACGGCCACCGCATGCCCTATGTCGTGCTGGGCGACAAATACGCCCGCGCCGTCAAGTTGGGCGCGCTGGCGCAGCCGGTGCTGTTTCCGCTGGCCGACGCGGCGCAGATTGCGCAGCTGCTGGCTCTGGTGGACGGCGTGCTGCTCACCGGCTCGCCGTCCAACGTGCATCCATCCAATTTCGACGAGGTGGTGGCCGACATCGACCTGCCGCTGGACCCACAGCGCGACGCGCTGACGCTGGCGCTGGTGCGCGCCTGTATCGCGCAGTCGGTGCCGTTGCTGGGGTTGTGCCGCGGCTTCCAGGAGATCAACGTGGCGCTGGGTGGTTCGCTGCACCAGCAGGTGCACCGGTGCCCGGGCATGCTCGACCACCGCGAACCCGACGGCGCGCCGCTGGAGGTGCAATACGGGCCGCACCACGCCGTGCGTTTCGTGCCGGGTTCGGCGTTCGCGCGCTGGGCCGGCGCCGAAGAGGCGCAGGTCAACTCGCTGCACGGCCAGGGCATCCATCGCCTGGGGGCGGGCCTGCGCGCGGTGGGCCATGCCCCCGACGGGCTGGTGGAGGCGTTCGAGATCGAGGGCGCCAGCGCCTTCGCTTATGCGGTGCAGTGGCATCCCGAGTGGCGCAGCCAGGACAACCCGTTTTACGCGGCGATATTCGCGGCCTTCGGTGCGTCCTGCCGGGTGCGCCAGCAACGGCGCCTGTCGCACCCGGCCGGCGCGCCGCAAACCGATTCGAGGAGTGCTAAATGAATGATCCCAAAGTGATGAGCTTCAACGACCTGGAGCAGTGGCTCAACGAGCGCCGCGTGACCGAGGTGGAATGCCTGGTGCCGGACCTGACCGGTGTGGCACGCGGCAAGATCCTGCCGCGCGCCAAGTTCACCGAGGACCGCGGCATGCGCCTGCCGCAGGCCGTCGTGGCGATGGGCGTGACGGGCGAGTTCCCCGAGAGCGGCCCCTATTACGACGTGATCGACCCGACCGACAAGGACATGCAGTTGCGCCCCGACCCGTCGACGGTGCGTATCGTGCCCTGGGCCACCGACCCCACCGCGCAGGTGATCCACGACTGCTTCGACCACGAGGGCCGGCTGGTGCCGTTCGCGCCGCGCAGCGTGCTGCGCCGGGTCTGCGATCTGTATGCGGCCGAAGGACTGCAGCCCATCGTGGCCCCCGAGGTGGAGTTCTACCTGACCGCGCGCAACACCGACCCCAACACGCTGCTGCGCCCGCCGGTCGGCCGCAGCGGCCGCGCCGAGACCTCGCGCCAGGCCTACAGCATCGACGCCGTGAACGAATTCGATCCGCTGTTCGAGGAGATCTACGACTACAGCGACAAGATGGAACTCAACGTCGACACGCTGATCCACGAGGTCGGCGCCGGCCAGATGGAGATCAACTTCTTCCATGCGCAACCGCTGGGCCTGGCCGACGAGGTGTTCTTCTTCAAGCGCACGGTGCGCGAGGCCGCGCTGCGCCACGACATGTACGCCACGTTCATGGCCAAGCCGATAGCGGGCGAGCCCGGCAGCGCGATGCACGTGCACCAGAGCATCCTGAGCGTCGCCACCGGCAAGAACATCTTCAGCAACGAAGACGGCAGCCCGTCGGAAGCCTTCATGCATTACATCGGCGGCCTGCAGCGCTACATACCGGCGGCGATGGTGCTGGTGGCGCCGTACGTGAACAGCTACCGGCGGTTGTCGCGCAACACCGCGGCGCCGGTGAACATCGAGTGGGGCTACGACAACCGCACGGTCGGCATCCGCTCGCCGATCTCGTCGCCCGAAGCGCGCCGGGTGGAAAACCGGGTCATCGGTGCCGACGCCAACCCCTATGTGGCGCTGGCCATGACGCTGGCCTGCGGTTACCTGGGCCTGAAGAACAAGATCAAGCCCAAGGCCGAGATGAAGGGCGACGCCTACCTGTCGCCGTATTCGCTGCCGCGCAGCCTGGGCGAAGCGCTGGACTGGCTGCGCCGCGAGTCGGACCTGCACGAAGTGCTGGGCAAGGAGTTCATCACGGTGTATTCGGAGATCAAGGAGCTCGAGTTCGACGAGTTCATGAAGGTCATCTCGCCGTGGGAACGTGAGCACCTGTTGCTGCACGTGTGACGAATCGGCCCGCCATGCCACCAGACGCGAAAGGACCCACGCCATGAACACCGTTGTCGACACCCGGCTGATACAGCAACTCGACCGCGAGCATTTCCTGCACCCGTTCACCGACTTCAAGGACCTGGCCACACGCGGCGCGCGCGTGATCACCCGGGCCGAGGACATCTACATCTGGGACTCCGAGGACAACCGGATGCTCGACGCCATGAGTGGCCTGTGGTGCGTCAACGTGGGGTACGGGCGGCGCGAACTGGCCGACGCCGCGCACCGGCAGATGATGACGCTGCCCTTCTACAACAGCTTTTTCCAGACCACCAACGTGCCGGCGGTGACGCTGGCAACCCGGCTGGCCGGGCTGGCGCCGCGCGTCGGCGAGCGCAGCTTCGAGCATGTCTTCTATTCGTCGAGCGGCAGCGAGAGCAACGATTCCAACGTGCGCATGGTGCGCCGCTACTGGGACCTGCTCGGCCAGCCCGAACGCAAGGTGATCATCGGGCGCCACAACGCCTACCACGGCAGCACCATGGCCGGTGCTTCACTGGGCGGCATGAGTGGCATGCATGCGCAGGGCGACCTGCCGATTCCCAACATCACGCATATCGAGCAGCCCTACCATTTCGAGCTGGGCATGGCGGGTGAAAGCGCCGACGAGTTCGGGCTGCGCGCGGCCGGCTGGCTGGAGCAGAAGATCCTGGCCATCGGCGCGCACAAGGTGGCGGCCTTCATCGCCGAGCCGGTGCAGGGCGCCGGCGGGGTGATCATTCCGCCCGCTACCTATTGGCCCGAGGTCCAGCGCATCGTCGACAAGTACGGCATCCTGCTGATCAGCGACGAGGTGATTTGCGCCTTCGGCCGGCTCGGCCACTGGTTCGCGTACGAGAAGTTCGGCTACAAGCCCGACCTGGTGACCTTTGCCAAGGCGGTGACGAGCGGCTACGTACCGCTGGGCGGCGTGATGGTGGGCAACCGGGTGGCGCAGGTGCTGATCGACAAGGGCGGCGAGTTCAACCACGGCTACACCTACAGCGGGCACCCGGTGGCCTGCGCCGTGGCGCTGGCCAACCTGGACATCATGGAGCGCGAGCAGCTGCCGCACCGGGTGCGCACGGACATTGGCCCGTATCTTGCAAGCAAGTTTGCGGAACTCAACGACCATCCGCTGGTTGGCGCAGCCGAGACCTGCGGCTTCGTGGCCGGCCTGGTGCTGGTGAAGAACAAGGCCACGCGGGCACGGTTCGACGCCAGCCTGGGCGTGGGTATGGTTTGCCGCGGGCACTGCTTTGGCAACGGCCTGATCATGCGCGCCGTGGGCGACCGCATGATCATCGCGCCGCCGTTGACGATGACGCATGCGCAGGTCGACGAGATGGTGGTCTTGATCAAGCTGTGCCTCGACCTGACGTGGCGGGATGTGCGCAACAACGGATGGCTGACAGGTTGATTGGTGCTTTCGCCATTCCCGGCAACGCTTCAGCAGATGGTTGCCATGTCCGGGGTGATGCGCCTGCGCCGGACTCCGATCCCGGCTTGGTGGCGGGGCGGTTCTAAGGGATTGCCGCAGTAGGCAAGCCGGTTTTTCGTGCTTAGCATCACCGCTGCTGAAGTATTCTTGACATGCCATGAGGCGGGTGTATTTTGGGATTCGACCGACTACAGGAGTAATACATGCGCGTTGTTTTCAATCGGTGCGGTGTTGGCAGGTTGTTCGCGGCCGTGTGCGCCGCCGGCCTGTTGATGGGGGCCGGCGGCATCGCCAGCGCCCAGCAGGAGGAGAAGGTTCTCAACATCTACAACTGGTCTGACTACATCGGCCCGGATGTGATCAAGAATTTCGAGAAGGAAACCGGAATCAAGGTTCGCTACGACAACTTCGACAGCAACGAGATCCTGCATGCCAAGCTGGTCGCCGGCAAGACCGGTTACGACATTGTGGTGCCGTCCTCGCACTGGGCCGCGATCCAGATGTCGGGCGGCTTGCTGGCCAAGCTCGACAAGTCCAAATTGCCGAACCTGAAGAACATGGATCCCGACATCCAGAGCCAGATTGCCAAGCTCGACCCCGGCAATGATCACCTCGTGACCTGGCTGTGGGGTTACACCACGATCGGAATCAACGTCGACAAGGTCAAGGCCGCACTCGGCGCCGAACCCCTGCCCGACAACGTGTGGGAATTGGTGTTCAACCCCAAGTACGTGGGCAAGCTGAAGTCCTGCGGCGTCAGCATGCTCGACGCCGGCTCCGAGATCCTGCCGCCAGCGCTGCAGTACCTCGGCAAGGACCCGTTCAGCAACAACTCGGCCGATTACAACGAGGCGGCGGCCCTGCTCCGGTCGATCCGCCCGTTCATCACGCTGTTCAGTTCGTCCGGATACATCAACGACATGGTCAACGGCTCGATCTGTGTCGCGCTCGGCTGGTCCGGCGACATCTCGATTGCGCGCCAGCGCGCCATCGACACCAAGTCGGGGCAGAAGATCGAGGTCCTGATCCCCAAGAAGGGCGGCCTGCTGTTCTTCGACACGATGGCCATACCGGCCGATGCGCCGCGCCCCGGCAACGCCCACCTGTTCATCAACTACATCCTGCGGCCGGAGGTGCACGCGTCGTTGTCGAACCAGGTGTTGTACGCCAACCCCAACAAGGAGGCGCGCAAGTTCGTGGTGCCTGAAGTGGCAAACAACCCCGCGATATTTCCGACCCCGGCGCAATTGGCCACGATGGTGCCACCCAAGCCGATGACCAACGACACGCGGCGCTTGCAGACCCGGGTCTACACCGCATTCAAGACCGGACGCTGAGTCGTGGCGTTGGTGACCCCATCCGCGGCGATGCCTGTGGCAGGAGCGCCGTCCGTGCCGTTCCTGCGCATCGATTCGGTCGTCAAGCAGTTTGGCGATGCGGTGGCGGTGGACGGCGTGACGCTGGAAATCCACCAGGGCGAGATCTTCGCATTGCTGGGTTCCTCGGGCTGCGGCAAATCGACCCTGCTGCGCTTGCTGGGCGGTTTCGAGGAGCCGAGCTCGGGCGGGATTTTTCTCGAGGGGCAGGACCTGGTCCGATTGCCGCCGAACGAGCGGCCGGTCAACATGATGTTCCAGAGTTATGCGCTGTTTCCGCACCTCAGCGTGTGGGACAACGTGGCCTTTGGCTTGCGGCGCGACGGCTTGCCCAGGGACGAGATCTCTGCCAGGGTCGAGAAGATGCTCGGCATGGTGCAGCTCAAGCCCTACGCAAAACGCAAGCCGCACCAGTTGTCGGGCGGCCAGCAGCAGCGCGTGGCGCTGGCGCGCAGCCTGGTCAAGCGGCCGAAGCTGCTGTTGCTCGACGAGCCGCTGGGCGCACTCGACAAGAAGCTGCGCGAGCAGACCCAGCTCGAAGTGGTGGACATCATCCACCAGGTCGGCGTGACCTGCGTGATGGTCACCCACGACCAGGAAGAAGCGATGACGATGGCCACGCGCATCGGCATCATGAGCGAAGGCAAGATCCTGCAGGTAGGCCGGCCGGGCGACATCTACGAGACGCCCAACTGCACTTTCGTGGCCGACTTCATTGGCAGCGTGAACCTGTTCAGGGGCCGGGTCACGGTTGACGAGGCCGACCACGTCATCGTGGACACGCCCGAATGCCGCCACTATGTGAGCCATGGCATCACCGGGACACCCGATATGGAGGTGCATGTGGCGGT
This sequence comes from Betaproteobacteria bacterium, assembly GCA_031381865.1. Lineage (GTDB taxonomy): Bacteria > Pseudomonadota > Gammaproteobacteria > Burkholderiales > Burkholderiaceae_C > CAISIP01. The sequence goes on from JANMYG010000015.1 coordinate 8,508, forward strand.
GCGGCCCGAGAAGATCGGCATCCAGGAACAGCTGCCGGTGGCCGCCGACTACGACAACCCGGCCGAAGTGGGCTTCAACTGCGCGCGCGGCACGATCCGTGACCTGGCCTACCTGGGCAGCCAGACGATCTACCACGTGGTGCTCGAGGGCGGCACGGTGGTCAAGGTGACCAAGGCCAACGATGCCCGCCACGACGAGGTCCGGCTGGCCCCCGGCGATGCGGTGTACGTGTGGTGGTGGGGCAGCGACCTGGTGGTGCTGGTTCAGTAGGCGCCTGCGAGCATGGCCAATACATCGTCCATCTCCGGCGCCAGCCAACCAGCGGCGCAGCGCGTGCTCGAAGCGCTGATGGCGCGCATGGGCCGGCGCTTCGTCATCGGCGTGCCGATGGTGTTCCTGCTGGTCATCTTCGCGCTGCCGTTCCTGGTGGTGTTCAAGATCAGCGTGTCGGAGATGGACGGGGTGCGTTTTGGCGACCTGCTGACCTGGCAGGACGGCCTGCTGCAGGTGAAGCTGAAGTTCACCAACTACCTCACGATCTTCCTCGAGGACGATCTGTACCTGCGGGCCTACCTGTCGTCGATCTGGTTTGCCGCGCTGACCACCGTGATCTGCCTGGCGATCGGTTACCCGTTCGCGTATTTCCTGGCGCGCAGCCGCCCGGACATCCGCCCGGGGCTGCTGATGCTGCTGATGCTGCCGTTCTGGACCTCGTTCCTGCTGCGCGTGTACGCATGGAAGATGCTGCTGGCCGACAACGGCGTGTTCAACAACATCGCGATCGCGCTGGGCCTGATGGCCGAGCCCATCAAGATGATGAACACGCCCTTTTCGCTGACGCTGGGCATGGTCTACACCTACCTGCCGTTCATGGTGCTCCCGCTTTACGCGAACCTGGTCAAGCTCGACCTGCGCCTGCTCGAGGCCGCGCAGGACCTGGGCGCCTCGCCCTGGCAGGCGTTCTGGCGCATCACCGTGCCGCTGTCGCAGGGCGGCATCATCGCCGGCGCGCTGCTGGTCTTCATTCCCTGTGTGGGCGAGTTCGTGATTCCCGAACTGCTGGGCGGCCCCCAGACGTTGATGATCGGCCGTGTTTTGTGGGACGAGTTCTTCTCGAACAACGACTGGCCGATGGCGTCGAGCGTGGCGGTGGTGATGGTGCTGCTGATCATCGTGCCGCTGGCGCTGTTCAACAAGTACCAGGCCGAAAGCGCATCGGGAGCGCGCAAATGATCAACCGGGCAGGGCGGCTCACGTCGGTGATCTGGCTGGTGGCCGGTTTCGCGTTCCTGTACCTGCCGATCGTGACCCTGATCGCGCTGAGTTTCAACGAGAGTCCGCTGGTAACGAGCTGGACCGGCTTTTCGCTGCGCTGGTACGGCGAACTGGCGCAGGACGAAGCGATCATCGAAGGCTTTGTGTTGTCGCTCAAGG
>JANMYG010000262.1:0-10119 GCA_031381865.1 Betaproteobacteria bacterium
GGCAGCGCTGGCGGAGTTGACCCGTGGCTGAACCCCTGGCCCCCGGAACGCCGATGGCGCCTGCCCCCCGGGGGGGCGCACCGACGGCTTGGGGCGGCCCGGCGCAGGTCGGCGCCCGGTTGCTGGTGGCCGACGACAACAAGGTCAACCGGCTGCTGCTCACGCGCAGCCTGGAGCTGCAGGGCCACCGCGTGGCCAGTGCCGAGAACGGCCGCATCGCACTGGAGATGCTGCGCGCCGAGGCCTTCGACCTGCTGCTGCTGGACATGGAAATGCCCGAGCTCGACGGATTCGGTGTGCTCGAGCAGATGGCGGCCGACGGCAAGCTGCGCGACCTGCCTGTGATCGTGACCAGTTCGCTCGAAGGTGTGGCGCACGTGGTGCGCTGCCTGGACCTGGGCGCCGACGATTTTCTTCACAAGCCGGTCAATCCGGCGCTGCTCAAGGCGCGCATCAATTCCAGCCTCGAGAAGAAGCGACTGCGCGACCAGCAAAAGGCGCTGATCAGCCGCTTCGCCACCTCCGAAGTGGCCGAGGACCTGCAGCAATCGGGCTTCGCGCTGGGCGGGCGGCGGCTGCAGTGCACCGTGATGTTCTCCGACATCCGCAGCTTCACCGCGTTGTGCGAGTCGCAGCCGCCGGAGGAGACGATCGAGCTGCTCAACACCTACTACACGCTGATGTTCGACGCCATCAGTGGGCACGGCGGGGTGGTCAACCAGATGATCGGCGACGGCTTGATGGCGATCTTCGGCGCGCCCTTGCCACTGGCCGAGCCCGAACTGGCGGCGGTGCGCGCTGCGCTGGACATGCAGGAGATGATCGAGATGTTCAACCACGAGCGCGTGGCGCTCGAGAAGGAGCCGATCCGCATCGGCATCGGCATCGCCTCAGGCGAGGTGGTAGCCGGCTACACCGGCACGCAGCAACGCGCCACCTACACCTGCATCGGCGACACGGTCAACCTGGCAGCGCGGCTGGAAGCCCATACCAAGGAGGCGCGGCGCGGCATTCTGCTCGATGGCGAGACCCGGGCCGCACTGGGCGATCGCGTCACGCTGGATGTCCTGGGCGAGGTGCAGTTCAAGGGCAAGGGGGCGGCAGTGCCTGTGTTCGCGGTGAGGGCACAGGCGCAGCGCTGAGTTCAACGAACAGCTTCATGCGATGACCAGCATGAAGAACCGGAACATGCACGAACGGGTCTGGGGTCAAAACTGGCTCGCCAGTCATTTGCAGGAGGGAACGCGTTGCAAACACTATAACGCGCGAATATGGCCATCAGACCTTCCGTGGGAACCAGATGATTGGCGACGCCCAGACGCGCGGGGATGCTCGACGCAACCAGTGATCATCCTGGCATGAAGGCGGGTCACGGTGGTTTGCCTTACGACGTAAGCCGTCTTATACTCAACAGCATCCCATGGCGTAAGGTAACCACATGTCAACACTGATCGTCTCCTCGAAAGGGCAGGTTGTTCTGCCCGCCGTGCTGCGGCGCCGACTGGCGCTTGGCACGGGTTCCAGGCTCGAAGTGCTCGAAGAGGCGGACGGCATCAAGCTGCGCGTCGTCCAATCGGTCCCGAAGGCTGACGTTACACAATTGGCCGGCATGGTGAAGGCCCCAAAGCGCGGCGTGCCACGCCGTCTGCAGGACTTTGATGCGGCGTCTGTGTTGGCAAGAGCGCGGCCGGGCAAGCCATGAAAGCCATGGACACCAACGTCCTGGCTCGATTCTTTGTCGACGACGCCGAGGATGCGCAGGCTGCCCGGCAACGTCCGGCCGCCATTGCCGCGCTGTCTGAACGGGCCTACGTCCCGGTCACAGTGCTGCTGGAGTTCGAATGGGTGATGCGAGGTTTCTATACCCTGCCACGGCGCGACGTTGCCAGGGTGATACGGGCCCTGGCCGGCATCGAGCACATCACGCTCGAAGACCGTGCCGCAGTGCTGACGGCGCTCGACGCCTTCGACAAGGGACTCGATTTCGCGGATGCTCTGCACTTGGCCCGCAGTTCGCGTGTTACAGCATTTGCGACATTCGATCAGCGCCTTGCCAAACGAGCGCAGGGCCTCGCGCTCACGCCACTGGTCGAATTGCTGTAGTGCGGCCTGGACCCAGCGACTCCAACAACAAATCCATTAAGACCCATTCTTATCGATATCCGTCGACCCGTGCGATGCCGCGCCATGGCGATTCGATTGCTGCTCTCCGGCTTCCCGGGATGGCATGGCGGGATGGTCGCTTTCAAGTTCTAAGCAAGGTCGGCAAGGCCAATACACAATGGGGCCTGCACCGCAACCTTCCGACGCCGGCAACGCCTCCGGCTCGGGCCGCCTTGGTTGGAAACCCATCACGAGGAACACATGAACCAACCGCTGTCCTTTCTGTGGCCGCAGTTCCTGTGGCTGCTGCTGGCCGTGCCGCTGCTGGTGCTGGCCTATGCGTGGCTGCTGCGGCGCAAGAAGAAGCTGGCGCTGCGCTACGCCAGCGTGGCGATGATCAAGCAGGCCATGCGCCCCGGCACCGGGTGGCGCCGGCATGTTCCGCCGGCGCTGTTCCTGCTGGCGCTTGCCGCGCTGCTGTTCGCCGCGTCGCGCCCGCTGGCAGTCATCGCGCTGCCGTCCGACCACGCCACCATCGTGCTGGCCATGGACGTGTCGCTGAGCATGCGCGCCACCGATGTCAAGCCCAACCGCCTGGTGGCCGCGCAGGAAGCCGCCAAGGCATTCCTGAAGGAACTGCCCAGGAACGTCAGGGTGGCCATCGTCACCTTCGCCGGGTCCGCGCAACTGGTGCAGCCGTCCACGCTGAACCGCGAAGACCTGGTGGCGGCGATCGACCGGTTCCAGATGCAGCGCGGCACCGCCGTGGGCAGCGGCATCGTGGTGTCGCTGGCCGAGCTGTTTCCGGACGAGGGCATCGACCTGGGCGAGATGACCTACGGCAATGCGCAAAAGCGCGGCAGAAGCATCGACGAGAAGCCCGGCACCAAGGCGAAAAAAGAGTTCGTGCCGGTCGCGCCAGGCTCCTACGAGTCGGCGGCCATCGTCCTTTTGACCGACGGGCGCCGCACCACCGGCGTGGACACGCAGGAGGCGGCCAAGATGGCGGCCGACCACGGCGTTCGTGTCTACTCCATCGGGCTGGGCACGGTGGACGGCGAAGTGCCCGGTTTCGAAGGCTGGTCGATGTACCTGAAACTCGACGAGCCCAGCCTCAAGGCAGTGGCGCTTGCCACGCAAGCTGAGTATTTCTACGCCGGCAATGCCGACGCGCTGAAAAAGGTCTACGAGAAACTGAGCACACGACTGCAGGTGGACAAGAAAGAGACCGAACTCGCCGGCCTGCTTGCACTGTTCGCGGCCGTCCTGGCGATCAGCGCGGCGGCGCTTTCGCTGTGGTGGTTCAACCGGATCCTCTGACGGTTGCCACCTTCGCCGCGCCCGCGCCAAATACCGGTTGATTCGAAGCTTCCCATAACCGCGATCGCGGATGTGCCGTTGACGGTGGTTTCGTCCGGCGACACTTGCAGGCAACTCAGTACTTTGGGGTACGGCAGGCCGGCCTCGGCCGGCACGGGGTTTGCCCGTCGAACGCCGTGTGGCGTCAGGCTCCCCGGTCGCCGAACCAGGGCGCGAAAGCCGCGGCGTCGAGCGGTCGGCTCAGCAGGTCACCCTGCAGTTCATCGCAGCCCTGCGCGCGCAGGAAATCGGCCTGCTCTTGCCGTTCCACGCCCTCCGCCACGACCTTCAGGGCCAGGCCGTGGCCGAGCGCGATGACCGCGGTGGCGATGGCGCCGTCCTCGGCGTCATCGGGGGTACCCATGACGAACGAACGGTCGATCTTGAGCGTGTCGACGTTGAAGCGCTTGAGGTAACTCAGGGACGAGTGCCCGGTGCCGAAGTCGTCGATCGCGATCCTGACGCCCATCGCGCCGAGCCGCGTCATGATGTCCAGCACCGACTCCGAATCGTCGATCAGCATGCTCTCGGTCAATTCGAGTTCCAGGCGCGCCGGGTCGAAGCCGGTCTCGGCCAGCGTGCCGGCGATCTGCCCGACCAGATCCTGGTGCCGGAACTGGCGCGCCGACAGATTCACGGCCAGATTGATCGGCCGCATGACCTGGCGCTCCCACAACACCATCTGGGTGGCCGCCTCCCGGATGACCCAGGCGCCGACGGCAACGATCAGGCCGGTCTCTTCGAGCACCGCGATGAATTCGGTCGGGCCGACCAGCGCATGGCCAGCCGGCTGCCAGCGCAGCAGCGCCTCGACACCGGTGACGCGGCCACTCTGCAGGTCGGCCTTCGGCTGGTAGTGCAGCAGGAACTCGTGGCGCTCCAGCGCATGCCGCAGCCGGCCCTCGAGCTGGTGGCGGTGGCCCGCCTCCTTGTTCAGTTCCTCGTCGAAGAAGGAATAGGTGTCGCGTCCGAGCTCCTTGGCGCGGTACATCGCCATGTCGGCCTGCTTGATCAGGCCCTCCTGGTCGGTGCCGTCGTTGTTCTAGACCGTGATCCCGATGCTCGCGGACACGAACAGTTCGTGTTCGCCGACCATGAACGGCCGGCCCAGCGTGTCGAGGATGCGCCTGGCGATCACCTTGGCGGCGTCGGGCCCGGCCAGCTCTTCGGTAAGGATCGTGAACTCGTCGCCCCCGAGCCGGAAGATGCCCTCGATGGCGGCGCTCTCTTCGAAGCGTCCGATCGCATCGGTATCGCGCACGCAGTCGGCGATGACATTGGACACGGCCATCAGCAACCGGTCGCCGATGTCGTGGCCCAGGCTGTCGTTGATGTTCTTGAACCGGTCGAGATCGAGGAACATCAATGCGAATGGCCGGCTGGAACGCCGTGCGCGCGCGATCGCCTGTCGCAACCGCTCATGGAACAGGACGCGGTTGGGCAACCCGGTCAAGTTGTCGAAGTTCGCCATCCTGGTCAGGCGTGCCTCGTTCTGCGCGCGCTCCGAGATTTCCCGCTGGTGGGCATGGCTCAGGCGCGCTCCGAGTTCGTCGATCGCCGAACGCTGCTGCTGCAGGGAACTGGCCGTGTCGTTGAGCAGGGCCATCAGACCGCCGAGTTCGCCGCGCGGGTGCGGCAGCGCAATGCGGCTGTCCAGATTGCCGGCGCCCAGTTGCCCGACCATGCTGGTGATCCTCGCCACCGGCCGGCGGATGCCCCATTCGGCCAGGAACCAGACCCCGGCAAACAGCAGCAACGCAGCCGCGCCAAGCAGCAGCAGGCCCTGGCGCAGGCGCAGTTCCGAGTTGGCCACCAGCGCATGGCGCGGCAGCCCCAGCAGCACGTGCAGCCCCGCCGCGCGCACGGCAGTCGATCTGGCCACGGCCCAGACCTGCGCCTGCTCGCCGTGCCCGACGAGTTCGCCCGTGCCGCCGTCGCGACGGGCCCGCGCCAGCGCAAACACCGGGCTCTTGGCGATGGAACTGCCAGGCTTCGGCAGCCCCGCCTGCGTTCCCGACCAGGCCATGACCGTGCCCTCGGTGTCGACCAGCAGCACATCCGGCGGCGCCTCGAGCAGCGTCTGGTGCTGCGCTTCCTGCGCGAACTTCTGCAGGTTCAACGAAGCCACCAGCATGAAGCGCAGGCCGTCGTCTTCGGTGCGTGCGGGAAACACGACCTGCAGCACCGAATTGCCGGTCAGCCGGCCGAACACCGGCTCCAGCACCAGCCCGGACCCGCGCTTCGAGGCGATCTTGAAATACGAGCGATCGGCCACGTTGATATCTCGGCCGCTTTGCAGCGAGTCGCAGTGCAGTTGCCCGTCGGGCAGGACGGTGATGATCCCGGTGTACTGGGGGTAGGCCGCCCGCACTTCGGACAGGTAGGCCGAACAGGCGCGCCGGTCGGTGGTGTCGAGCATGCGCGAGTGCGCCAGCCCGTAGTGCAGCTGGGCGGTGCCCTGCACGCGGTGCTCCAGGTCGGTGGCGATGTTGTCCGCCGCGATCGACAGGGTCTTGACGGCCGCCGCGATGGCGGCGTCGCTCTCGCGAAAGAAGCGCCACCCCAATACCACGGCCGGCAGCAACATGGCCAGCAGGACCAGCGCCAGCAGTCGGGCGCGCAGGCTCATTGCGCTGCGGTGTCCGCCATCGCGTCAGGCGACGGTCGTGCGGACTTGTCCGGACCCGCCAGGGGCCGGCGCGATGCAGCGTCGCGCCGATCGGGACAATGCAAACGCGCGCATGGCTGGATCGGTCTGCGGCCCATGGTGTCCCCCTGTTGCGAACCCTGGTTTTTGCGAGGGCCGCCCGCCAGGGGACCGTCGCGGTGTGTGACGGGGGAATTCTATAGTCCGCCGGCTGGCCGGCGGACGGAACGGGCTCAGACGCGCGGTTCACCGTCCCGGTTGACGATGATGGTCGGGCCCGGTGGGGACGTCATCTGCACGCGGTGCTCCTGCCCGCGGAAGTTGTAGGTCACGTCCCACATTTCCGGGCGGGCCTGGTTCGGCATGCTGGTACAGCGCTGTACTTCCTGCGCCTGCGTCTGCGGGCGGCCGTCGCGGCCGACCGAGGCGCCCAACGCGCCGCCTGCGACCACTCCGACCACTGTGGCAAGGTCGCGGCCGCGGCCATCACCCACCTGGTGGCCAAGGATGCCGCCGATGACCGCGCCCGCGATCGCGGCCGGCACATTGGTCGAGCGGCCAGGTTCCAGCGCGACCTGGTCGCGTTCGACCCAGCAGCGCTGCTCGGGTGTGCCCACCACCGCGCGCACGGCGGTCACGTTGGCTTCGTACAACTGCTCGTTGTCGCGCCGGCGCGGGTCGTACAACGCCGCCACGGGAGCGGCAGGGACGACCCGGTTGTCCAGCGCGCGCCCGTCGCGGGCCATGACCCGTACCGAGGAAATGCGGTTGTTAAGCCCAATCGACGCCAGCGACGGGTACTTGCCCGGGCGCAGTCGGGCGCATGGCCCGCTGAACCCGCCATCCTGGCACACTTCGAACCACGCGCCGAACACCTCCACCGAGGACGCACGGTCGTTGAATCCGTAGAGGCTGAAGTCGGCTACGTCGCCTTCCGCGATGAAACTGCGGCCACCAAAACTCTCCTGTTCATAGAAGATGGCCTTGGCCGGCACTTGCGGCGGGCCGGTGTCGCGGACGACCGAGCGCGCCGACGAGATGCTGTTGTTGAGTCCGATCGACATCAGCGACGGGTATTGGCCCGGGCGCAGGGTCATGCAGGGGCCGGCGAAGCCGCCGTCGCGGCAGACCTCCCACGGCGCGCCGAAGACTTCGACCGAGGAGATGCGGTCGTTGAAACCGGTGGTGCTGAAGTCGACCAGTTCGGTCTGCGTCGTGAACGAGCGGCCGCGCAAACCTTCTTTTTCGTAGAAGACCACCCGGCCCGGTGAGGTGGGCGCAACGGGGGGCGCGTCCTCGCGCGCAAGCGCCTGTACCGACGAGATCCGGTTGTTCAGGCCCATCGCCCGCAGCGACGGATACTGCCCCGGGCGCAACACGGCGCAGGGGCCGCCGAAACGCACGTCTTCGCATACCTGCCAGCGTTCCCAGCTCTCGCCGGCGACCACGACCGACGAGGCGCGGTCGTTGAAACCGAAGCGCTCGAAGTTGGCGATCTGGCGACGCGTGGTGAACGATTCGCCCTGGAAGCCCTCGCGTTCGTAGAACGTGACCTGCGCCGCCGCCTGTGTGGCGATCGCGACGGCGGTCAGGGCCAAGGTGTGTCTCAAAGCTGGTTTCATGGTGGCGCTCCTTCATGGCTGATGGACGCCGGAACCGCTGGCGGTTCACGGCATGTGTCCGGGAACTGCCAGTATCCGGGCCGTGCCACCGCCGCGACAGCGGACACCACCGCCAGCGCGGGTAGTAGATTTCCTACGTGCCTCGGTCCGGACGCAACACCAATCCAGCAGCGCCAGCACCGCCGTCAGCGCATCTGGCGCAGTATTCCCTCGAGCACCGAGTTGACGATGTCCGTCAGCGGGTCGCGCACCGGCGCCTGCTCCGGTGGCAGCGGCGGCGGCTTCGGACGCGAACGCGGTATGTCGAACTCCGCCCTGGGGTCGATCCAGCGGTTGCGAAAGGCCTGCTGGAAGACCTCGCCCACCATCGGCAGGGCGCTGCGGGCGCCCTGGCCCCAGTTGCCCATCGTGACGCTGTTGTCGTTGAACCCGACGCGGGCTCCGACCACCAGCTGCGGACTCATCAGGATGAACCAGCCGTCGGTGTTGTCCTGCGTGGTGCCGGTCTTGCCGGCCACGTCGGCCTGGATGCCGTATCGCGAGCGGATCGCCGTGCCGGTGCCTTCGTCCACCACACCGCGCATGGCGTTGACCAGCGTCAGCGTGTCGGCGCGTGGCATCGCCGGCAGGCGCTCCCTGAGCGGCGCGAACTGCTCCAGCAACCGGCCGTTGCGGTCTTCCACGCGCAGCACCAGTGCCGGCGCCATGTAGTTGCCGCCATTGGCAATGCTGCCGTAGGCCGTCACCATCTCGACCAGCGTGACCGGGCTGGTGCCCAGGGCCAGCGAAGGCACCAGGTCGAGCTTGCTCTGGCGCACCCCCAGGGCCTGCGCCAGCTTGCCGACGCGCACCGGCCCCACTTGCTGCATCAACTGGGCGGTGATGGTGTTCTTGGAATACGCCAGGCCGTCGCGCAGGCTGGTCGGCAATCCGCTCGGTGGCGCCGCGTCGCTGGGTGACCACACCTCGCCGCCGGGCAAGGTGATGGCCACCGGCTCGTCCATGAAGGTGTCGGACGGCTTGAAGCCTTGCACGAATGCGGCGCCATATACAAAAGGCTTGAAGGTCGAGCCGGGTTGGCGCCGCGCCTGGCTGACATGGTCGAACTGCTCCAGTGCGAAGTCGCGGCTGCCGACCCACGCGCGCACCGCGCCATCACGCGGGTCCAGCGCCAGCAAGCCGGCCTGCAGCGCGGCGCGCTCCTGCCCGGGCTTGAAGCGCCCGTCGGCCAGCGACTGCAGTTGCGCGAGTTGGCGCGCCACCGCCTGGTTGGCCGCCTTTTGCATCCGGGCATCGAGTGTGGTCACCACCCGCAGGCCGTCGGCATGGATGTCGTAACCCTTGTCGTCGGCCCATGCGATCAGCCATTTGCGCAGTTGCTGGGCCACGTGCGGCGCCGGTCCCAGCGGCACGACCTGGCGCTCGAAATCGAGCCGCAGCGGCCGCCGTGCCAGGGCCTCGATGCGGGCCGGGTCCAGATGGCCGTACCTGGCCATCTGGGCCAGCACCAGGTTGCGCCGCTGCGTGGCGCGCTCGGGGTTCTGCACCGGGTTGTAGTAGCTGGTGCCCTTGAGCATGCCGATCAGCGTGGCGCTCTCGAGCACGTCCAGCGCGTCGGCCGACTTGTCGAAATAGGTGCGCGCGGCCATCTCGATGCCGAACGCGTTGTACAGGAACGGCACCGTGTTGAGGTAGGTCTCGAGGATCTCGGCCTTGGTATACACGGTCTCGATTTTCAGCGCGGTGATGGCTTCCTTGAGTTTGCGCGTGACGCTGGTGGCGCGCCCGATTTCGTCCGGGAACAGGTTGCGCGCCAACTGCTGGGTGATGGTCGACCCGCCCTGCAGGTCGCCGCGCAGGGTGTTGAAGGCCGCGCCCGCCGTGCGGCGAAAGTCGATGCCGTGGTGTTCATAAAAACGGTGGTCTTCGGTGGCGATCAGCGCATGCACCACGTTCGGTGCAACCTTGGCCAGCGGCACCCACTGGCGGTTGATGCGTTGGTACTCGGCCAGCGCCGTGCCGTCCTGCGCCAGCAGCACCGAGGGTTGTTCGGCCTTGGCACGGCGCAGGTCGCCGATGGTGGGAGTGAAAGGCACCAGCACCAGCACATAGAGCAGCACCAGTGCCGGCAGCAGCAGCGCCGAGCGCACCGGATGCCGCCTGGCGGCCGCAGCCGTCTGGCGAGCGCGCTGCGCCGCGGTGTCGAGGGCGTGGCGCAGGGCAGGGTGCATGGCGCGAGTTTACGCAGTGCGGCCCGGCTCGCCGACAATCGCCGCATGGATCCACTCGCCCCGTTGCTCGACTTTGTCGTGCGCCACCCACGCCTGCTGGTGCTGACCGGCGCCGGCTGCAGCACGGCGGCCGGCATACCCGACTACCGCGACGCCG
>JANMYG010000294.1:0-6826 GCA_031381865.1 Betaproteobacteria bacterium
GTCGGCGAGTTTACGTTATTTATAATTATTGATTAAGAATCTTGGTTGCAACTTACAATCCACATCCAGACTCGGCCCTGTCCGGCCCTGTCCCATCGAGCCGTGTCATTGCGGGCTTCACCCGCAATTCATGCATGCCCCGCGAATGGACAGCGGGGCAATGGCCTTGGATTCCGCATCACAAACCGAACAGCCCTGCCCCTCGAAACACAATTATGGCCGCCGTATCCCTTGCCCCACGCGCCCTGTACGAAGAAGTGGCCGAGTCGTTGCGCCAGCGCATTTTCAACCGCGAACTGGCGCCGGGCAGTTGGATCGACGAACTCAGGATCGCGCAGGCGTACGGCATCAGCCGCACGCCGCTGCGCGAAGCGCTCAAGGTGTTGGCGGCCGAAGGCCTGGTGACGATGAAGGTGCGCCGGGGCGCCTACGTGACCGAGGTGTCCGAGCAGGACCTCGCCGAGGTCTACCACCTGCTGGGCCTGCTGGAGTCCGACGCGGCGGGTACGGTGGCCGCACTGGCCAGCGTGACGCAACGCGAGGAACTCGATCAGTTGCACCGGCAACTGGAGGCCGCCGCCGTCCCGGGCCGGGAGGATCGCGAGCGTTTCTTCCAGATCAACGAGCAGTTCCACATGCGGCTGCTCGACATCGCCAACAACCGCTGGAGCAAGCAGATGGTTGCCGACCTGCGCAAGGTGATGAAGCTCAACCGCCACAACTCGCTGCTCAAGTCCGGACGCATCGAGGAGTCGTTGCGCGAACACCGCGCCATCATGGCGGCGATCGAAGCGCGCGACCGGGCCACGGCCGTGTCGCGCATGCAGGAGCATTTCAGGAACGGTCTGGAAGCCGCGGCCTGACCGGGGCCACCGCCGGCTTCACCGGGGCCACCGCCGGCCCGGCAACCAGGAACACACCCGGCAGGATCAACCCGGCACCGACGAGGTGGTGCCAGCCCGGCGCCTCGCCCAATACCATCCAGGCCGCCAGACCGCCATACAGCGGGCTCAGGTACAGGGCCACGGCGACACGGCTGGCGCCCAGGATCCGTTGCGCCCAGCCGTAGATCCAGTACGCACCCAGGCCCGGCACCGCGGCCGCCACCAGCACCAGCCACAACGCCTCCAGGGTCCACTGTGTCAGGCCCGGCTGCGTCGTCTCCCACACGGCGAACGGCAACAGCAGCGCCACACCACCGACGCAGATCGCCGCCAGCCGCGCCGTGGCGCCGAGGCCGCTGGGCCAGAGCTTCTGCAACAAGGCGTAGGCCGCCCAGGCAACCGTGGCCGCAACCATCCACAAGTCGCCCTGCACGAACCGCACATCGGCCAGCGCGTTCCACTGCCCCTTGACGACCACGTGCACGACCCCGGCCAGGGCCAGCGCCACCCCCAGCGCCTGGCGCAAGCCGAACCGTTCACCGAGCCACCACGCCGCCGCCAGGCCGATAAGCACCGGCGAGGCCGCATAGATCAGCGCGATGTTCATGGCACCGGTCGAACGCGCAGCCTGGTAGACCCAGGCGCCGCATACCAGCATGCCCAGGGCGCCAAGCACCAGGTATTGCCACCACACCTGCGCCACCGCGCGGCGCTCGCGCCACAGCTCCGGGCCCGCCAGCACCAGCAGCACCGCACCCGCGATGGCCCAGCGGCCCAGCGCCAGCAGATGCGGCCCGATGACACCCGGCGCCTTGCGCGCCAGGATGTAGTTGACGGCCCACAACGCCGGCACCAGCCACAGCAGCGCCAGGGCGAGCCGCGCCTGCGCCTGCGCGCGCTCAGGCACCGGCAAGTTCCGCCAAGCTGCCGGCCTGGGCGCTGGCCGCATGCGCCTTCTGCATGACGGTGTGGGGGTCTTCGTCGCGCAGGCGGTGGTCGCTCCAGACCTGGCGCCAGCGCCGCGCGCCCGGCAGGCCATTGCGTAGACCCAGCATGTGGCGGGCGATGGCGCTCCACGGTGTAGCGTTGGCCCGACGTTCGCGCAGCATGTAGTCGCACAGTTGCTCTTCTACCTGTTCGCGCGAAAGCGGGCGCGGTTGCTGGTCGAAGAACGCCGCGTCCCACGAGGCCAGCCACCAGGGCTCGTGGTAGGCCTTGCGCCCGACCATCACGCCGTCGACGTGGTGCAACTGTTCCATCACCTGCGCCTCGGTGGTGATGCCGCCGTTGGTGCAGATCCGCAGGTGCGCGAAGTCCTGCTTGAGGTGGCGCACCAGCTCATGGCGCAATGGCGGCACTTCGCGGTTCTGCTTGGGCGAAAGGCCCTTGAGCCAGGCATTGCGCGCATGCACGATGAAGACGCCGCAGCCGGCTTCGCTGACCTGGCCGACGAAGTCGCGCACGAAGTCGTAACTCTCGGTCCGGTCGATGCCGATGCGGTGTTTCACCGTCACCGGCACCGAAACCACGTCCACCATGGCCTTGACGCAATCGGCCACCAGTTGCGGCTCGGCCATCAGGCAGGCGCCGAAGGAGCCACGTTGCACGCGTTCGGACGGGCAGCCGCAATTGAGGTTGATCTCGTCGTAGCCCCAGTCCTCGCCCAGCCGCGCGCAATGCGCCAGTTCGGCCGGCTCGCTGCCGCCGAGTTGCAGCGCCACCGGGTGTTCCTGCGGGTTGAAACGCAAATGGCGCGCCACGTCGCCATGAACCAGCGCCCCGGTGGTGACCATCTCGGTGTACAGCAAGGCTTTGCTGCTCAGCAGCCGATGGAAGTAGCGGCAGTGGCGGTCGGTCCAGTCCATCATCGGGGCTACGCAGACTCTCCAGCGCTCGGCGGTGATGGGCTTGGGCTCGGGCATGCGCAGGATTATCCCAGCCCGTGGCGCGGGCCTGGATCCACGGCGAACCGGCCAACCTGGCAGTGCGTCTACAACGACCGCGGGGACCGAAGTCCGCCGTTGCGCATCAACACACGTCGGCCGGCAGGCGCAGTCGCGCCTCGAGTCCCGAGGACTCCAGGCTCGCCCCGATGGCCGTCGCGAGCGCCCGCACCGCGTCACCGTGGTGTTGTGCGGCGCCGCTCTTTCCCTGCGCCAGAAACAGGCGAGCGAGCGCGGCCTCGCAATCGAGCTCAAGGCGCACGCGACCGACAGCGTGCGCCATCGCCGCAGCCCGGGACAACTCGACTTGCGCCTGCTTGCAGGACTTTTCGGCAAGAAAAGCCTCGCCGCGCCAGCGCCGCGCGGCCGCCTCGAACTCGCGCAGGCCGTTACGCTCGGCGATCGCGAGCAGTTCGTTCGCGTACGCGCGGCAGCGGCGCAGGTCTCCCGCCGCGAGCGCGATCTCCGCCAACCCGTCGATACAACGCACCGACAAATACCGCTCCGACGTGCGGCGCGTCTGCTCGAGCGTGTCGCGCAGCGCGCTGGCGTCCGCCTGTTGCCCGAGCCGCGCGCGAGCGACGGCGAGCCCGGTGTCGATCGCGGCGCGCCAGAACAAGATGCCAGTGGCGCGCCCGAGCGCGAGCCCGCGCTCGAATTGCGCGATCGCCAGTTCGTTCTGGTCCAGGTCGAGCAGCAAACCGCCGATGAAATCGTGGGCGATGAGCTGGTAACGCGTCTGACGCAGATCCTCCAGCCAGCGCATGGTCTGCTGCATGCCGGTCCAGGCCAGGCCGTAATGACCCGTGCAGGCCCGCACATGGTCGTGGCCCAGCAGTGTCGGCCCCATGTGCCACTGCAAGTCAGCGCTGCGGGCGATGTCGATTGCCGCCTTGAAGTTCGCCATGGCGCGCGGGTAGTCGCCAAGCCCCTTCGAGCCGGAGCATGCGTGAGCGATCATCATCAGGTTCTCGGATTCGTAACTCCGGTCACCGATGTCGCGGGCAAGTTCGAGCGATCGGGTGAAACATGCGATCGCCGGCGCAGGCTCGGCGTTCGCGAAATGCGCCTCGCCGCGTCCGTGGTAGGCCTGGACCGCAACCAGGTCGGCCAATCCGGTGCGCTCGCAGATCCCGACCGCCTGCTGGTGCAACCTGATCGCCTCGTCATTGCGCCCGGTGCTCCAGGCCACCGTACCCAGGTGATACAGCGTATCGGCGGCATGGCGCTCGTCGTTCATGGCGAGCGACTCGGCCAGGGCTTCCGTGAGGCAGGTTGTAGCCTCGTGATACGCATCCGCGCGCCGGTAGGCCATGCCGAGCTGGACCAGCGCGTCACGTGTCGTTGCGCGTTTGCCGGCGGCGCGCGCCGCGTCGACAACGCGGCGAATGTCGGCGACGGCGCCCTGGGTCTGTCCGGCCTGCGCACGTGCAACCCCGCGTCGTCCATAGATCGCCAGCTGCTGGTCCTCGGTCAGCGACCCCGGGTGCGACTCGCACAGCGCGACCGCACGATCCAGCCAGTGCAATGCATCGCGCATGGCAAACAGCGCCTGCGAGCGTTCGCCGGCCAGGACAAGGTAGTCGAGCGCCTTCGACCAGTGTTGAGCGCGCTCGTAATGCTCTGCCAGTTCGGCGTCGCGTTCATGCGGCTCACCGTCGCTGCGGCGCTCCAGGGCCTCAGCCACCGACTGATGCAGCCACCGGCGCCGCGCGCCGCCGATGTCGGCATAGACCACCTCGCGAACCTTGTCGTGGCTGAAGTCATAGATGCCGCCCTCGGGTTCCTCGCGCAGCAGACGGCGTTTGACCAGCGCCTCCACCGCGTCGAGCAACCGCTCCTCGGGCTCGCGTGTCACGTCCAGCAGGGTGTCGAAGTAAAAGCGCCGACCGAGGACCGCGGCGGTTTCCAGTATCGGCCGGAGCTCCCTGGGCACGTGCGCCAGCCGCACCCGCACGGCGGCCCGCAACGCGTCAGGAAGCATTGCTGCGCTCGCGTGCGGTTGCTCGCGCGTTTCTCCCTCGATCAGCGACTGCAGGATCGATATCAGGAAAAACGGATTGCCCTCGGTTTCACGATGCAGTCGCTCGGCCAGGCCAGGCGCGCGCAGCTCTGGATGGGCAAGCGCAGCGACCAGTAGCTCGGCATCTTCGCGGCCCAGCCGTGCAAGTGGCACATGGTGCGCGCCGGACTCGCGACGCAAACCCTCGACCAGCCGCGCAAGCTGTTCCTGGTTGTCGACTTCATCGTCACGATAGGCGAAGATGACGAGCACCGGGTGTTCGGCGGCGTGGCGGGCGAGGTAATGAAACACCTGCGCACTGGCGTCGTCGGCCCACTGGATGTCGTCCACCATCAGGATGCACGGACGACCGCCCCGACATACCTCGAGCAGCTGGCTCACCGAGCGCGGCAGGCGCGCTTGTCTCGCCTCGGGAAAATCGTTCGACAACTGCGGCAGCCCGCCAACACGCTCGCCGATCTCGGGCACCAGGGCGGCGAGTTCGGCCAGCGATACCGGCGCTATCTGACGCAGTACAGCGGCCGGTAGCTGGTCGAGCGCGCGGGTAACCAGATCGATCACTGGCTGGTACGGCATCGCGCGCTCGATTTCGTAGCACTTGGTCGCGAGCACTGGCAGCTGCTGGGCTTGCGCATAACGCGCGACCTCGCGCAACAGCCGGCTCTTGCCGATACCTGGCTCGCCTTCGACAAGCACCGTGTGACCAGTGCCAGCGGCAAGCTGCGCGACTCGCGCCGTGAGCAGCCCGTATTCGGTGCTTCGGCCAACGAAAGGCGCGTTGTCGCCCGCAGGGCCGGTCAGCGGCTGCCAACCTGACTGGCTCGACACGCCAGAACCCGCCGTACGCGCGTCGATGGCGCGCGGCACGGCGTCCAGGGGCAATCGCCTTACGTTGAGCACCGCACGCGCCGCATCCAGGAAATCGTGCAGCTCGTGTTCCGGTATGGCCAGCGCCAATGCCAGCCGTTCGGCCAGCCGCCGTGATGGACGGCGTTCGTCGGACTCGATCTTCCGGATCGAGAAACCCGAGCAGCTTACGTGCTTGGCGAGCGCCTCCTGCGTGAGGTCCAGGGCCTTGCGGCGACGGCGCAACCAGTAGCCAAAGGAATGCGTCCGGTCTTGCATTTGGGGTGAGCCTCCGATGGATGCTAGCAGATCGATTGTGGACGCCTTGTCCCGCTTCTTGTCCCGGTCTTTGTCCCGCTTTGCGGCACCCCACGGCGTGCCACGCGATGTCAAATAGTGCCATGCCAATCGGCAACTCCAATCCCGGAGGCGGCGACGGCAAGGAGGGCGGCGCCCCTGCGCAAGCATGCGTTCGCACCGATTTCACCAGGACCATGACCATGCCAGAAACCCTCTTTGAACGGCTCGGCAGCGAACCCGGCATCACACGCCTGGTGACCGACATTGTCGACAACCACTACCGCAATCCGCTCATTCGCACCCGCTTCGAACAGATCAAGGACCGCGCGGCGGTGGAGCGCCATTCAGTCGAGTTTCTGTGTGCCGGCAGCGGTGGGCCACAGGCCTACCACGGCCGGGACCTCGTGTCGGTCCACACGGGAATGAACATCAGCGAGCAGGAGCTCATCGCGGCGATCGACGACATCGTCGCTGCAATGACCAAGAACCAGCTCGACCAATCGGTCCAGAACGAAGTGGTTGCCATTCTCTACTCGTTGAAGGGCGAAGTACTGCGACGCTGACCCGCGGCGCCGCCCGCCCCATGCCAGCGCACGGCCGCGGTTGGAGCCGTGCGCTGATCCATCGATTGCAACCGAAGAAAGGAGCGCTGCCATGTCTGCAGTCATTTCCCCATCCGCGCCTGCGGTCGATCTCGTCGCGGTCAAGGCGCGCCAGCAAGCGGCTTGGTCGGCCGGCAACTACGCGGTCGTGGGGACCACGCTGCAGATTGTCGGCGAGGACCTGTGCGAAGCGCTCGACCTGCGCGCCGGCAGCCGCGTCCTCGATGT
>JANMYG010000305.1:0-9267 GCA_031381865.1 Betaproteobacteria bacterium
CCCAGCGCCACCATCACGACAATCGTTATTGGCACGGCTAACCAGAGAGAGATGCCGAACTTTTCGTTCAAACCCGCAACGGTCAGTGCCGCGAAAAAAACCATCGCCCCCTGTGCAAAATTGAACACGCCGGACGCTTTGTAAATCAACACAAAACCCAGCGCGACCAGCGCGTACATTACGCCCGTGAGCAAGCCCGCCGCGAGCACGGTGATGAAATATTTGAGAGCTTCAATGTCCATGTTTTAGTGCGCCCCCAGATAGGCTTTGATCACATCGGGGTTATTGCGAACCTCGGTCGGCGTGCCATCGCCGATCTTCTTGCCGTAGTCGAGAACCACTACGCGATCTGAGATGTCCATCACCACGCCCATGTCGTGTTCGATCAGCACCACGGTGGTGCCGAACTCGTCGTTGATGTCGAGCACGAAGCGGCTCATGTCCTGCTTCTCTTCCAGGTTCATGCCGGCCATCGGTTCGTCGAGCAGCAGCACCTGCGGCTCCATCGCCAGCGCCCGACCCAGGTCCACGCGTTTTTGCAGCCCGTACGGCAGCTGGCCGACGGCGGTCTTGCGGTGCGCCTGGATTTCCAGGAAGTCGATGATGTGTTCGACGAACTCGCGGTGCCGGATTTCTTCGCGCTCGGCCGGGCCGATACGCAGCGCCTGCAGGAACAGGTTGCTCTTGATGCGCAGGTTGCGCCCGGTCATGATGTTGTCGATCACGCTCATGCCCTTGAACAACGCCAGGTTCTGGAATGTGCGCGCGATGCCCATGCGCGCCACCTGGTGGCTGTCCATGTGGCTGAAGGTCTGGCCCTTGAAACTGATGGTGCCCTTTTGCGGCGTGTAGACGCCGTTGATGCAGTTGAGCAACGAGCTCTGGCCCGCGCCATTGGGGCCGATGATGGCGCGGATCTCGTGTTCGCGCACATCGAACGAGATGTCCGTCAACGCGTTCACACCGCCAAACGACAGGCTGATGTTGCGGACGTCGAGGATGACGTCGCCGATCTGTTTGCCCTTGGCGGCCGGCGTCGGCTCGGCCGCGCCCACCACGGCGCCCGGACCCGTCGCGCCCTGGGCCAGCGCGGCGCCGTGCATGGCGCGCTCGATGCTGCTCACGCTGCCGCCTTCACCGGCGCGAAGGTCTTCGCGTCGGAAATCTTCAACGTGGCGCTGACGCTGCCGGTGCGGCCGTCCTCGAACTTGACCACGGTCTCGATGTATTGCTCGGTCTTGCCGCTGTACAACGCATCCACCAGCGGCTGGTATTTTTCAGCGATGAACCCGCGCCGCACCTTGTTGGTCCGGGTCAATTCGCCATCGTCCGCGTCGAGCTCCTTGTGCAGCACCAGGAACCGGCTGACCTGGCTGCCTGCCAGAAGGTCGTCCCGGGACAGATCCGCATTGACCTTCTCGACCGACTCCTTGATCAACTGGTAGACCTCGGGTTTCTGCGCCAGGTCGGTGTAACCCGCGTACGGCAGGTTGCGGCGCTCGGCCCAGTTGCCGACCGCCTCGACATCGATGTTGACCATCACGCACACCTTTTCGCGGCCGTCGCCATAAGCCACCACTTCCTTGATATAGGGGAAGAACTTGAGCTTGTTCTCCACGTATTTGGGCGCGAACATGGCGCCGTCGTTGGCGCCGCCCGCGATGCGCCCGACATCCTTGACGCGGTCGATGATCTTGAGGTGGCCGTGCGCGTCCAGGAAGCCGGCGTCGCTGGTGTGGTACCAGCCGTCGGCCGTCAGCACTTCGGCCGTGGCGGCCGGGTTCTTGTAGTAACCCTTGAGCAGGCCCGGCGACTTGACCAGGATCTCGCCGTTGTCCGCCACCTTGATCTCCACCCCCGCGATCGGTATGCCCACGGTGTCGGCGCGGGCCTCGTGGTCGGGCTGCAGGCACACGAACACGGCGGTTTCGGTGGACCCGTACAACTGCTTGAGGTTGATGCCGATCGAGCGGTAGAAGGTGAACAGGTCGGGGCCGATCGCCTCGCCGGCGGTGTAGGCCACGCGCACGCGGCTCATCCCCAGGTTGTTGCGCAGCGGGCCGTACACCAGCCAGTCGCCGAGCCGGTACATCAGGCGGTCGCCCATGGCGACGCTCTTGCCGTCCATGATCGCGGGACCCACTTTTTTCGCCACGTCCATGAACTTCTGGAACATGGCGCGCTTGAGCGCGCTGGCATCTTCCATGCGGATCATGACGCTGGTCAGCAGGCCCTCGAACACGCGCGGCGGCGCGAAGTAGTAGGTCGGCCCGACCTCCTTGAGGTCGATCGTCACGGTGGCGGCCGACTCGGGGCAGTTCACCACATAACCACAGGCCAGCCACTGCGCGTAGCTGAAGATGTTCTGGCCGATCCACGCCGGCGGCAGATAAGCCAGCACCTCCTCGGCGCTGCTCAGGTGGTCGAAATCGGCGCCGGCCCGGGCGCGGTCGAGCAGGCTGTCGTGGGTGTGCACCACGCCCTTGGGATTGCCGGTGGTGCCCGAGGTGAAGAACATGGCCGCCACGTCGTCCGGCCGGCCCTGTTCGATCTGCGCCGCCACGAACTCCGCATGCAACTCCGCGCAGACCTTGCCGCTGGCCAGCAGTTCTTCGAGCGAGGCCAGGCCGGGTTCGTCGTATTTGCGCAGTCCGCGCGGGTCGTCGAAGTAGATGTGGGACAACTGCGGGCAGCGGTCGCGGATCTCGAGCAGCTTGTCGACCTGCTCCTGGTCTTCGGCAAACGCGAACCGGACCTCGGCGTTGTTGATCGGGAAAACGCACTCGGCCGACGCGGCGTCCTGGTACAGCGGAATCGGCACCGCACCCAGCGACTGCGCCGCCAGCATGGTGGCGTACAGGCGCGGCCGGTTCGACCCGACCACCACCATGTGTTCATCGCGGCGCAGGCCGGCCTGGTGCAGCCCGCAGGCGAGTTGCCGCACCATCACCGCCAGGTCGCCCCAGGACAGGGTTTGCCAGATGCCGTATTCCTTTTCGCGCATCGCAGGCGCGGTCGGACGCTCGGCGGCATGTCGCATCAGCAGTTTGGGGAATGTCGTTTGCAACTTGGGTCCTTTGTCCAGGTGCCGGGTCGACCGGCGGGGCCATTCGGCCAGCCCGCGGAGTCAACTTGGATAGCAGCGAATATAGAAAGTTATTTGACGTTGGGATGTCAGTTCGACGACAATTCAAGCCTTCATCGACTAGGGATTTCCCTAGGTTTTCCCCATCCACGCATCTATTTGCCGGCGCTGTGATCCATGTCAACCGATCTTTCCCTGCACCACCGGCGCCGCGCGCCGCTACCGGCCGAACTGGCGGCGATTCCCTGGCTGGCCGCCCTCGATGCCAACCAGTACCAGCAGGTGGTGCCCGAGATCAAGGTCGGTGATGCCTTGCCGGGCGACTTCGTCTGCCGCACCGGCCGGCCCGTGACCTACTGGTTCGGTGTCGTAGACGGCCTGCTCAAGATGAGCAGCGACAGCGCCGACGGCCAGACCATGACCTTCACCGGCGTGCCACCCGGCGGCTGGTTCGGCGAAGGCACGGCGCTCAAACGCGAACCCTACCGCTACAACATCCAGGCGCTGCGCAAGAGCATCGTGGCCGGCCTGCCGGTCGACACCTTCCACTGGCTGCTCGACCATTCGATCGGCTTCAACCGCTTCGTCATGAACCAGATCAACGAACGCCTGGGGCAGTTCATCGCTGCGCGCGAGATCGACCGCATGAACAACCCCGACGCGCGCGTGGCGCGCAGCCTGGCGGCGCTGTTCAACCCGGTGCTGTACCCGGGTGTCGGCGAGCTGCTGCGGATCACGCAGCAGGAGCTGGCCTACCTGGTGGGCCTGTCGCGCCAGCGCGTCAACGAGGCGCTCAGCGCGTTGCAGGCGCAAGGCGTGATCCGGGTCGAATACGGCGGTGTACGGGTGTTGAGCCTGGATGCGTTGCGATCGACCATTTTTTCCAAACCGGGCGGGTCGTGAGACCCATTGCACCGACCATTTCCATGAACAGTCCTTCCACCCCCGGCGGCTTCCAGCGGGCGCCCAAACCACCCGGCGCGCCGGCGCGCAGCGGCACGAACACGACCGATGGCACAAGCACCATCCGGCTGAACAACCGCATGGCCGCGCTCGGTTTGGCCTCGCGCCGCGAGGCCGACGACTGGATCGGGCGCGGCTGGGTCAAGGTCAACGGACAGGTCGCCACGATGGGAATGCAGGTCACCCCCGATGCGCGCATCGAAGTGGCGAAGCAGGCGCAGGGCCAGCAGGCCAATCAGGTCACGATCCTGCTCAACAAGCCGATGGGCATCGTGAGCGGACAGGCCGAAGACGGCCACCAGCCGGCCATCACCCTGGTACAGCCGCAGAACCGCTGGGCTGAGGACAACGCGCGCTTCTTCTTTCACCCCAGGCAGCTGCAAAGCCTGGTGCCGGCTGGGCGGCTGGACATCGACTCGATCGGCCTGCTGGTGCTGACGCAGGACGGCCGCGTGGCCCGGCAGCTGATCGGCGAAGAGTCGGTGCTGGAGAAGGAATACCTGGTGCGGGTCGCCTACACCGGCTTGAACGAGCCCGCGGGCGGCGACACCCGGCTCGACGAAATCCACGACGGCGACCCGGTGCGCACCAACGTGCAGGCGGTTTTCCCGAGCGCCGGCCTGGCCAGGCTGCGCCACGGCCTAAGCCTGGACGGAGCGCCGCTCAAGCCGGCGCGGATCAGCTGGCAAAACCCCGAGCAGTTGCGCGTGGTGCTGACCGAGGGCAAGAAGCGCCAGATCCGGCGCATGTGTGAACTGGTCGGCCTGAAGGTGGTCGGCCTCAAGCGCGTGCGCATCGGCAACGTGATGCTGGGCAACCTGCCGGTGGGGCAATGGCGCTACCTGGCGCCGCATGAGAAGTTTTAGCGGCGCCGAGGTTCACGGCTGCGTCAAGGCCATTCTTGCCCGATTTTCCCGCATAGAACCGGGGCTAGCTCTTTGTAGGCCGTGGCGGCAAAGGGTTCGATGGAGCCAGCGCCGTGAAAAACACCAGTGACTTCCAATCGATCGTTTGGCTTGTTATAGTGTATGTATGATTTTGTACGTATGAATTACCAGGGGTTCGCCATGCTTTCACCCACCGCCAAAGTCTTCACCACCGGCAACAGCCAGGCGGTGCGCCTGCCCAAGGCGTTTCGCGTGAACGCACGCGAAATGTGGATTACGAAGAATGAGGTGACGGGCGAAATTGTTCTCCGGCCCAAGGACGACGACCAACGCCGACGCAATCTTGAAGCTCTGTTCAAGATGATCAAGGAAGACCCTTTTACAGAGGACTTCATCCCGGAGCGACCGGTCACCGCGTCGCACAATCCGCTGGCCGAATGGGCCGAGCCGTTGCCGGCCGGTGATCGGCAAGGGAAGGCCAAGAAGAGCGGCAAACCGTGAAGCGCTATTTGCTGGATACCGACATCCTGAGCTATTTTGTCAAAGGCATTCACCCCACGTTGCAGCGGCGCATGGCGCGTGGCTTTCAAAACGACGACATTGCAATTTCAGTCGTTACCAGAGCGGAAATGCGCTACGGCCAGGAGTTGATGCTGGCCGATGACAAGCGCCGAACGCGCGTGGACTTGCTACTGTCCGAGATGCCCACCTTGCCGTGGACCACAGCGGCAGCCGACCACTACGGCCAGGTCAAAGCGCTGCTCAAACGCCAGGGCACGCCGATTGGGGAAATGGACACCCAGATCGCCGCCCACGCCCTGGCCGAAGGCCTGATCCTGGTGACC
This sequence comes from Betaproteobacteria bacterium, assembly GCA_031381865.1. Lineage (GTDB taxonomy): Bacteria > Pseudomonadota > Gammaproteobacteria > Burkholderiales > Burkholderiaceae_C > CAISIP01. Next base: position 5,781 of record JANMYG010000305.1, read on the forward strand.
CACAATACCCGGCACTTCAAAGAGGTGCCAGGACTGAAGCTTCAGGACTGGGTCGCCTGATGCATGGCCGCAAACATCTCCCGCAATCACCCAACCACCAGCGGCAGGCTTACCAGCTGCCAACACCCGACCCCATCCGCCACATTCCCGCATGACCCCACCTGCCACCAAAAACCCGCTCAAACACCTGCGCGCTTCAGATGCCCGGGCCGTGGCCCAGCTGGCGACCGAAGCGGCCACCGGCGTCACCGATATTGCCGAAGGCGTGCACCAGTCGGTGTGGGGCAGCCTGGGCGCAAAGGGCGGCACGGCGCCGGGGCAGACCGGCGGGTTCACCGGCCTGATCTACCAGGCGGTGCGGGGCGCCGCCCGGCTGCTGGGCAAAGGCGCGGATCTGGCGTTGGCCAGGCTGCAGCCGCTGTTTGACGCCGCCGACGCTGCGCGACCCGAAACGCCCGCACGCGAGGCGGTGCTCGCCGCCCTCAATGGCGTCATGGGCGACCGGCTGGCGGCCAGCGGCAACTCCCTGGCAACCCGCATGACGCTGCGTTACCAGGGCCGTGCGCTGGCCTGGCAGGCCCCGCCGTCGGTGCCCCTGGCCACTGGCAAAGTGCTGTTGCTGATCCATGGCCTGTGCATGAACGACCTGCAATGGCGAACACGCACCGCGGCGCAGGCGGGCGGCCAGACAAGCGCCGGGGTGCACGACTTCGACCATGGCGCGGAACTGTCATCCAGCCTGGGCTACAGCCCGGTCTATGTGCGCTACAACACCGGCCTGCATACCTCGGAGAACGGCCACGAACTGGCCCGCCAGCTGGAGCAGCTGTGCATGCACTGGCCGGTCCCGATCGACGAAATCACGGTGCTGGCGCACAGCATGGGCGGGCTGGTGACACGCGGCGCGGTGTTCTACGCGCGCCAGCAGGGCCTGCAGTGGCCCGGCCACCTCAGGAACATCGTGTTCCTGGGCACGCCGCACCACGGCGCGCCGCTCGAGCGCGCCGGCAACTGGCTCGACGTGATCCTGGGCAGCACGCCCTTCTCGGCGCCGTTCGCCCGGCTCGCCCAGCTGCGCAGCGCCGGCATCACCGACCTGCGTTACGGCCACGTGCTCGACACCGACTGGCAGGGGCACGACCGGTTTCGCCGCAAGCCCGACAGCCGCGCGCATCTGCCGCTGCCCGAAGGCGTGGCCTGTTTCGCGGTGGCCGCCACCACCGCGCCCAAACGCGGCACGCTGGCCGACCGGCTGTTCGGCGACGGGCTGGTGCCGCTGCACAGCGCGCTCGGGCAACACGACGACCCGAGCCGCAATCTGGTGTTCGCCAGGACCTCCCAATACGTTGGTTACCGCACCCACCACATGCAGTTGCTCGGCAGCCCCGAGGTGGCGCGGCGGATCGCCGCATGGCTCAAGGTGTGACGCGGTGCGGGGTGCGCTATCGGCCGGCATGCGCCAGGCTTGGCGGACACGTGCGGTGCCACATGGTCCGCTGGATGCGCCCGGTACACTCGGGGCTCTTTCAAGGATGGCAGCATGGCGCAACACACCGTTTGCAAGGTCGACGAACTCCAGCCCGGCAAGATGAAGGCCTTCGAGGTGGCCGGCGAGAAGATCGTCCTCTACCACCTGGACGACGGCTTCTTTGCAACCCAGTCCAACTGCACCCACATGTTCGCGCCGCTGGCCAAGGGCAAGATCCTGGACGGCTGCAAGGTGCAGTGCCCGTTCCACCACGCGCGCTTCGACATCCGCACCGGCAAGGTCATAGACTGGGCCAACTTTCCGCCCGGCATCCAGGTGCTGAATTTCGTGCGTGGTGAAAAGGCGCTCAAGACCTACAAGGTGAGTCTCAAGTCGGGCGAGGTCCGGATCAAGATCGGCTGAGCTTCTGCCGGCCGGTGTCACCGGGTGGCGCGCCGCGAACGCCCGCGCCAGGCGCCATCGGCCGCCGCGCGGCGGCCTTGAAACACGCCGGCTCGCCCATAATTGCGGGTTGTCCGCGCCGGTCGCCATTTTCCTGGCACCGGCAAAACCTTCCTTCACCCAGGCACCACTTCCACATGAGCAAGCAAACCCTTTCCTTCCAGGCCGAAGTCGCCCAGCTGTTGCACCTGGTCACCCACTCGCTGTATTCCAACAAGGAAATCTTCCTGCGCGAGCTGATCTCCAACGCCTCGGACGCCTGCGACAAGCTGCGTTTCGAGGCCATCAACAACAGCGCGTTGTACGAGGACACACCCAACCTGGAGGTCCGGGTGAGCATGGACAAGCAGGCGCGCACGCTGACCATCTCCGACAACGGCATCGGCATGAGCCAGCAGGAGGCGATCGAGCACCTGGGCACGATCGCCAAGAGCGGCACCAAGGACTTCGTGTCCAAGCTCAGCGGCGACCAGAAGGCCGACTCGCAGCTGATCGGCCAGTTCGGCGTCGGTTTCTATTCCGGTTTCATCGTCGCCGACAAGATCACGGTCGAGTCGCGTCGCGCCGGCCTGGCTGTGGCCGAGGGTGTGCGCTGGGTCAGCGGCGGCGCCGGCGATTTCGAGGTCGAGAGCATCGAGCGGCCGCAGCGCGGCACCTGCGTCACGCTGCACCTGCGCGAAGACGCCGCCGATTACACCAGCGCCTGGAAGGTCAAGAGCATCATCGCCAAGTACTCCGACCACATCAGCCTGCCGATCCTGATGCAGAAGGAGGAATGGAAGGAGGGCGAAAAGATCGAGGGCGCCGAGCCCGGCGCCAGCAAGGGCGGCGAGATGGTCACCACCGACGAGTGGGAAACCGTCAACAAGGCCAGCGCGATCTGGTCGCGCGCCAAGAAGGACATCACGCCCGAGCAATACGACGAGTTCTACAAGCAGATCAGCCACGACTTCGAGGCCCCGCTGGCCCACACCCACAACCGGGTCGAAGGCAGCACCGAATACACGCAGTTGCTGTACCTGCCGTCCAAGGCGCCGTTCGACCTGTGGAACCGCGACAAGAAGGGTGGCCTCAAGCTGTACGTCAAACGCGTCTTCATCATGGACGATGCCGAAGCCCTGATGCCGAGTTACCTGCGTTTCGTCAAGGGTGTGGTCGACTCGGCCGACCTGCCGCTCAACGTGAGCCGCGAACTGCTGCAGGAAAGCCGCGACGTCAAGGCCATCCGCGAAGGCTGCACCAAGCGCGTGCTGAGCATGCTCGAAGACCTGGCGCGACAAGATGCACCGGCGCCGGCAAAGGCCGACGCCACCGGTGACACCGTCACCGACGTCGTGAGCGAGGAAGACAAGGCCGCCGCGGCCGCGCAGGCCGGCAAATACAGCAGGTTCTACGCCGAGTTCGGCGCCGTGCTCAAGGAGGGCATGGGCGAGGACTTCGCCAACAAGGAGCGGCTGGCCAAGCTGCTGCGTTTTGCGTCCAGCACCACCGACGGCGTGGGTGTGGGTTTTGCCGACTACAAGGCGCGCATGAAGGACGGCCAAGAGGCGATCTACT
>JANMYG010000319.1:0-3205 GCA_031381865.1 Betaproteobacteria bacterium
CGTGGGGTGCAGCTTCTTCGTGACGAGCCGGTGCAGGATACGTGCCGCGCGCGCTCCGGTGGAGGCGAAGTCCACATGCGGGTAGGTGTGGTAGATCGCCACGCCGTTGATCTGGCGCAGCATGCGGTCGGTCAGGATGCCATGCAGGTCGAGCGAGATCACGATCGGGATGTCCGGCCCCACCATGCGCCGTGTCTCGGTCAACAAGTGGCCCTCGGGGTCGAGTTCGCCGTCGGCGCCCATCGCGCCGTGCAGCGAGAAGTACACACCGTCCACACCGGTAACGGCCTGGCGCGCGACCGACTCCAGCACCTCGGCGCACAGGCGCTTCCAGCCGGGGGCCGACAACAGCCCGGCCGAACCGGCGCGCGCGCTGAGGGCCAGCACGGGCTCCAGCTCCTTCTCCCTGAACACCGCCAACGCGCCACCCAGGCCGGTGTTGAGGCCTTCTTGCGCCAGCATGGCACTGCCGTGCTCGATGTGGAAGTTGTCGTACCCGGACTGCAGCGGGTTGAACGACGAGATTTCCTGCATGCACTCGGCGACCAGGATGCGGTGTTTCTTGTGGGGCATGGTGACTCCTGTCAAGGCGAATGGACGGGGTATGCCGGTGGCGCCGGATGCCGGCCGGGAGACCGACGGGCTGCGATTCGATGGGTGCGACGGCATTTCACTGCCATGGCTCCGGCACATGGTGGGCTTGTCGGGAAGCACGGCGCCTGCGAGCATGGCCGATAGGCAGGTTTCGGCCCATTGTGGTCGTTGGTTTGCGTGCCGTATGGCGACGTCCTGGGCAAGCGCGCCGGGCGTGCGCGCCCGGACGGACGGCTTGACGACGAAGCCGTGGACTGCGTCTGCCCGGTCTGCCATGGGCTTGCCCGGGGACGTGGGTCGGTAGTGAATGGGCGCAGGGTCTATTCGCGAGTGCCACAACGCTCGCGCGCCAGCCAAGGCGTTGACGCAGCGGCGCTGGCACACCAGGAGCAGTCGCTCGCGCGTGACCCGGAGCACAGTCACTGCCGGCCCGCGGCCCTGCCAACCATGGTGGCGAGCCGCTATCAGGGCAAACCAACGACCGCAACCGGCCGCAAGCGGCCGCTGCCGGGGTTCTGGCGCATCGGGTGGCAGGTCGCATGCGCTGCATCCTATGCGGGCAGGCTTGCGTCGGCGACGCGGATGCAGGCCACCTGGTGGCCGGGCTCGGGCATGGTCAGCGCCGGGTCCTCGGTCTGGCAGCGCGGCTGCACGTGCGGGCATCGGCTGGCGAAGCGGCAGCCCGTGCCGATGGTGTTCGGGTCGGGCATGTCGCCGCGCACGATCGCGTGGGTGCGGCGCTGCGAAGGGTGGTCGCTGGGCAACGCGGCCAGCAGCGTGCGCGTGTACGGATGCAGCGGGCGCGCGAACAACTCGGCACTGGGGGCGACCTCGACGATGCGGCCCAGGTACATCACGGCCACGCGGTCGCTGATGTTGCGCACCACCGCCAGGTTGTGCGAGATGAACAGGTAGGTCAGCTTGAGGTCGCGCTGCAGCTGGCGCATCAGGTTGATCACCTGCGCCTGCACCGAGACATCGAGCGCCGATACCGCCTCGTCGGCGACGATGAACTCGGGCTCGAGCGCCAGCGCGCGCGCGATGCCGATGCGCTGGCGCTGCCCGCCGGAAAACTCGTGCGGGTAACGCTGCAGCGCACTGGCCGGCAGGCTCACCAGGTCGAGCAGGTGCGCCACGCGCGCGGCGCGGCTGCGCACGTCGCCAACGCCGTGGATGACCAGCGGCTCGGTGATGATGTCGTCCACCCGCATGCGCGGATTGAGCGAGCCGTAAGGGTCCTGGAACACGATCTGCATCGCGCGGCGCTTGCTGCGCATGGCCGCCGGGCCCAGGCGCGTGATGTCTTGACCATGGTGCAGGATGCTGCCGCCGCTGGGCTCGATCAGGCGCAGCAGCAGCCGTCCGGTGGTGGATTTGCCGCAGCCCGACTCGCCCACCAGCCCGAGAGTCTCGCCCGCGTCGATGTGCAGGTCGATGCCGTCGACCGCGCGCAGCGGCGGGGCCGCCCGGGTCAGAAAGCGCCGCGGTCGCTCGAAATGCTTGCGCAGCCCGCGCGCTTCGATCAGGGGCGTCGCACTCATGGGGCTGCTGCCGCCGAAGTCTCAGGGATTTCCGAGGGCGCCAGCTCGAACGGCGCAACACACGCGGCCTGGTGTGCGGGCCCGACCTCGCGCAGCGGCGGCACGCGCGAACAGGCCTCGCGTGCCAGCCGGCAGCGCGGCGCGAACGCGCAGCCCTCGCCCATCTGCCCCAGCGCCGGCACCGTGCCCTCGATGGTGCTGAGCCACTGCGCGCCGGCCGAGATCCTGGGCCGGGATGCCAGCAGGCCGCGGGTGTAGGGGTGGGCCGGACGGTCGAAGATGTCCAGCGCCGTCCCGAACTCGACCACCCGTCCGGCGTACATCACCGCCACCCGGTCCGACATCTCCGCGATCACGCCCAGGTCGTGCGTGATCAGCAGCACCGACATGCCGGTGTCGCTCTGCAGCCTGCGCACCAGGTCCAGGATCTGCGCCTGGATGGTCACGTCCAGCGCGGTGGTGGGTTCGTCGGCGATCAACAGACGCGGCCGTCCGGCCAGCGCCATCGCGATCATCACGCGCTGACGCATGCCGCCCGATAGCTCGTGCGGATAGGCGTCGATCTGGCGTTGCGGCTCGGGCATCTCGACGCGCCCGAGCAGGGCGATGCCCTCGGCGCGCGCCGCCGCGCCCTGCAGCGACAGGTGCCAGCGCAGCACCTCGCCGATCTGCTGGCCCACCCGCATCACCGGATTGAGCGAGGTCATCGGCTCCTGGAAGATCATCGCCATGTCCTTGCCGCGCAGCGCGCGCATCTGCGCGGCGGGCAGCCGCACCAGGTCGCGGCCCTGCAGCAGGATCTGGCCGCCACGCACCATGATCGGATGCGGCAGCAGGCCCATGACCGAGAGCGCCAGCATGCTCTTGCCGGAGCCGGATTCGCCCACCACGCCCAGCACCTCGCCGCTGCGCAGCGTCAGGTCGACGCCGCTCAAGATCTCCGGGCCGTGCGCGCCCAAAACCGTGGTCAGTTGCCGCAGTTCGAGCATCGGGGCGGACTGGGCGATGCTGCTCACGAGGCAACCTCCGCGCGACGCGCTGCAGTGCGAACCCGTTTGGGCGACCGTGCG